>JAOTRX010000009.1 GCA_030247675.1 Desulforhopalus sp.
ACAGCATTAAAAACAGCAGAAATAAAAGCAACAGAATCAAAAGAAAAAGAAAATTATTTGAGTTAACAAATCGTTCCACAGAGAACCTTTTCCGCTGCGCTCCAAAGCTCCCTGTGAACTCCACGTTGTGCATGGAATAAAGATTTATTTTTATTTAATTATTTTTTAAAAAAATCGAACTAGTAAGAATTCAAAAGGAGATATCATGGAAACACCACATTTAATAGACAAGGCTAAAATTATTCCAGCAGCTATGGTCATCCTAGGATTTGTATCCTTTGTTGGAGGTATAGTAAAAAATATAGAAGTGATTGCAAATCTTGGTTTGGGAATGGGTGTAGCTGGAATCGGTCTATATATTGCTCTTTATATTCTAGGCGCGATTGTCAAAAAGAGAAAGTAGATCGATTTGATAAAAATCTGCTAAATATCAATAGTTTCAACATGAAAAAATAATAATTGCCCAACCACCGCCTACACACGGACCCCGCCAACTGCGAAGGTCCGGTGAGCCGGAACGTGCTGAACTGAACAAACACCAAATCCATCAAATCCATGCGGATGTTTAAAATAAATTCTAGGAGAGTGAGAATGAAGAAAATTTTTTTGTTGTTGGTTTTAGGTGCCACGCTATCGCAAGGATGCGCCATGGAAAGGAGCCTTGCCTACAAAAATGATAATCGCTCTTGTGTTGTGAATTTTTCAAGCTCAGGTAGTGCATTTGGAAGTGGAAAACAATTCAGAACATATGAAGTTTTCAAAGATAAAACTAAAGATGTTGTATTCGATAAAGTCCTTACTTCAATCACTTCTATGGGTTGCTATCAAATTGTTTCAACAAGCAAAGATTCTGGATATATTAGTGCATCACAAATTGTGCTCTTTGGAGAGGGTAAAACAGTACCAACAAACATTATTGTAAAAGAAGAAAAAGAATCTGGTAGAGTTAAGGTAGAGATTGTCAAAACACTCTCTTTTGGGTTAGTCGGAAGTGCTGATGGAATTCAGGAATCATTTTGTCAAATGCTCGCTGGAGTTAAGTAATGGCTATTTTGGTAAAGAGATCTTTGGAAATGGTAACAATCATTGGATGATACCGAACAGTACAAGGGGAAAATAAAGGGGAAATAGGGACAGCGACCTTTTAATTGTAGATGTATAGAAATACATCCAATTTTTCAACAACCTAGTTTAGCCGACACCGGGAAGGCCGCGGTTTTTTTTGAGCGTCAGTGGCCCGGTGCGGATTACCAGCACGTTTAAGAATTTTAAAAAAATGATGAATAAGCTTGAAGACTTTAAATCAATCAAATGTCCTTATTGTAATGCGGACTCAAATTGGAAAATTGTTAAAATTATTGATTCTGCCGAAAGGCCAAGATATCCATATGCATGTGTAAGTTGCAATGCATTAACACAATACTATGAAAAAGCTAAAAATGTTCCAATAGAAATAGTAAATAGCGATCCAATACTTCAAATGGATATTAATCTGGATGTATGCGAGAGGTGTAGAGAATTAACTCATGTTGAAGTTCATCATTGGGGGCCAAAGAAATTTTTTGCTGATGCTGAGGACTGGCCAAAAAGTATGCTATGTAGGGCTTGTCATGCTGAATGGCACAGAGAAGTCACTAAAGATGACATATAAAAATTCATAACAAATTATTTTTGAGGCCCACGCAAAAAGTGCGGCTCCCGCAGAACTTCACGTTAGATATTAACTATGTCCTGAACTGAACAAGGATGATATATGCCTGACATAACATTAAAAAATTTAATTAGAAAAATTAGCGACAGAATGCTAGCTGTTATAGTCTGTATTATCCTATCTGTATCCGGCGTAGTAATGATTTTTAAACAAATTGGAGACAGTGGCCATATTGATATTACATCTCCTTTTTTAAGTGGGAAAATCCAAACTGGTCTTGTAGGAGTATCTTTAATTTTCTTCACAGTCATTATCTTCGCAATAATATTTCGGAAAACAGACGAAAAAGATCAAGAAATGACGATAACAATTGGTGAGTTGAATGTGTCTTATAAAAACATGGGATATGAAAAGGTTTTGGAATTAAACAAACTAATTGCTGATCTAAACACAAAATTGGTCAGTAACTCTCAAAATAAGAATTACGAAATAATAACCAATGACCAACAAATGAAATAAAATATCTAGCCAGTCGTTTAAGAACGCTACACTGGTTTTTGCTCGGACGCCGTGCTCGTCGCCGCTTAACTTAGCGTTGAATCTGTAGAAAAAGGTCAAACCCCTAGCAAAATCAGCACATTGATGGTATATTTCCATGGAAATTCACAATCATACCGCTCAATCTATCTAAATTGAGGATTCCATGGCCAATGAAGCCATATTCCTACGCCCAAGGACAATTCATTCCGGTCTTTTTCCACAAACAATGAGCCCGGGTACCTTCGAATACACTCTCAACTATCTCATCGATAACGAACTGTACCTATCGGTTTTCGATGACCGATTAAACAACGATATAACCGGGGCACCCGGCTACGACCCGCGTATTCTTTTAAAGGTCATTTTATTCGCCTATTCTCGTGGCATCAGCTCTAGCAGGAAGATGGCAAGATGTTGTGAGGAAAATATACTTTTCATGGCCTTGTCGGCAGGCAGCAAACCTCACTTCACCACCATCGCCGACTTTATCGCCTCAATGAACAAGGAAGTAATCCACTTGTTTTTACAGGTCCTCATGGTCTGTGACCACCAGCAGCTGATCGGCAAGGATATGTTTGCCATCGACGGCTGCAAACTGCCCAGCAAGGCCTCGAAAGAATGGAGCGGCACCAGGGCGGATTTTGCCAAGAAGATCGAGAAAATGGAGTCGGCAATCACGAGGATGGTTGAGAAACACCAAGCCCAGGATCAAACCCAAACCGAGGCCTGTGAAGAGGCAAGAGAAAACCAGTATAAAGCCAAGCTGCAGAAGAATGTGGCCAAGATCAAGAAGTGGCTTGATAACAATGACGACCGGACAGGCTGTGGCGGCAAGCCAGTAAAGAGCAATATCACCGACAACGAATCAGCAAAGATGAAGACCTCGAAGGGGGTGATCCAGGGCTATGTCGGAGTGGCCTCCGTCGACCAGAAAACCCAGGTGATCGTCAGCGCCGAGGCCTTTGGCAAGGGACAGGAACATGACCTTCTGCTCCCATCCGTCAACGGCATCCGCGACAACTTCTCCGCCATTGGCCACGATGGCGATGTCCTTGCCAAGGCCAAGGTGACCGCCGATAGCGGCTACCATTCGGAGAAGAACATGGAGGCGCTCTTTTCGGCAAACATCGACGCCTATGTTGCCGATCCAAATTTCCGTAAAAGAGATCCTCGTTTCACTACCGCTACTCGCCACAAGGAAAAAGAGATCACAAAACCACTGAAAGGCAAGCTCTTCACCACCGCCGACTTCACCTTTCCCGAAGACTTCAGCTATTGCGTCTGCCCGGCCGGCAACCGTCTGTACCGCAGCGGATATGATATTACCGTCAAGAACTTCAAGGCGATAAAGTTCAAAGGGCCGAAGTCGGCATGTGTCCCCTGCAAGCTTCGCGCTCGTTGCCTCCGTAAGCCGGAGAAGACCGAAATACGCCAGGTGGTTTTCTTCACCGGCAGATCAGCCAAGGGGGAGCAACGCTTCACCGAGAAGATGAAAGAGAAAATCGACTCCACCAAAGGCAGGGCCATCTACGGCATGCGCCTGGCCGTGGGCGAGCCACCCTTTGCCCACATCCGCTCAGCCCTTGGCCTTGATAGATTTACTTTACGCGGTAAGGCAAAGGTCAACACCCAATGGAATCTTTTCTGCATTGTCCATAATCTGCTAAAGATATTCAGGTATGGGGTGGGGTTTGCATAAGGACCCACAGAAAGAGGTAGGATTGGCGTTTATAAGGCCATGTTTTTCAGGAAATAAGTAGTTGGGAATGAAGTTTGGAAAACAGAGGACAGTTAAAGATAATTTTCGGTTTTCTCTATTTCCGATTGAGTTATCTCAGCATCTGAGAATATGGGATTTTGAAAATTGAGTTTTTCTACAGACTCGTTAGCCGTTCAAAAATTATCATATTATAACGTGCAAAGCACAATTATATGGGGGCAAATATGAAAGTAATGGCATTTAATGGTAGTCCGAGAAAAAAGAAATGGAACACAGTCACTTTACTTGAGAATGCCTTAAAAGGAGCTGCTTCAGTAGGTGCAGACACAGAACTTATTCAGCTTTATGATCTGAACTATTCTGGTTGTATAAGCTGTTTTGCATGCAAGAAAATCAGTAGAAAGAAGGATGGATTATGTGTTGTGAAGGATGACCTTACTTCAGTTCTCGAGCGAGTAAGGAGTGCGGATGCTTTAGTCATAGGAACGCCTATATATTTCAGTGCCGAATCAGCGGCTACGCGTGCACTATTAGAAAGGCTTATCTTTCCCTATTATAAATACTCAAAAGATAAAATATCATTATTTCCAAGAAAAATTCGAACTGCTTTAATTTATACCATGAATGCCCCGGAAGAATTGCTCAAAACGATAGGGTATGAACAACATTTTTCTAATACAAAAATGAGCCTTGAGACAACTTTCGGTGAATGCGAGATGCTGCTATCTACAGATACATTACAATACAAGGACTATGACAAGTACGAACATGAAATATTCGACAAGGAAGAAAAAATAAAACGCCACAAAGAGGTGTTCCCGCTGGATTGCGAACGAGCTTTTGAATTAGGTCGCAGAATAGCATCAGAATAAAAAATCTGCTAACCATCCGCTGGCGTGGGGTGCGTTAAAAGCTGCGCGCCCCACAGCCCTGCGTTAGAAACAATGAATAAATAAATCACATACAACTCAATTCTATTACAAATCGCACGTACCATTATTATACAAATCAACCCATTCCTTGGCCTCCTTTTCTCGGCCAAGTTCCCGCGATACCAGGGGTGGCATGTTATCCACACCCTTATTCTGATTCTCCACCAAGCGGTACCTCAAGCTGCGGCGCTTTCTGCTTCTCGCCTTGTTCCTCCCCTCATACTGGTTTCATCTTCATATACAAACGCCATGAGATAGTGCCGGAAGTGCCCGTTTATCAGGAGGTATTTTGGACATTTTCACCTTCGTGCGCGGTGTATCAAGGTAAAATAAATGTGAACAATATGCTAATGGTTTCAAAACCATGCCGCAATCGTTGCGCTTTTTGCGGAAAAACCGCCTTGCGCTCCCTCAAGCTGGATGGTATTTGTTCCCAAAGACCAAATGAGGCACTGTTTGCACAATGCGACCAACCCAAAATACAACGATGATCTTCGGCTGCGGCAACCTCATAATGGGGGATGACGGGTATGGCCCGGCGGTGATCGAACGGCTCAAGGCCGGCTATGATCTTCCCGAAGGTATCGAGGCGATTGATGCGGGGACCTGTGTCCGCGAGTATCTCTTTGATTATCTACTGACCGACGAGGGCCGGCCGCAAACCATCGTCATCATTGATGCGGTGGATTTTCCCGGACGTCAGCCGGGCGAGGTATTCGAGATTCTGCCCGCGGAGATTCCAGCCAAGAAGATCCACGATTTTTCCCTGCACCAATTCCCGACCGTCAACCTGTTGCAGGAACTCGCTGACCACACTGGCATCAAGGTGCTGATTATTGCGGCGCAGATCGAATTCATCCCCGAGGAGATTGCCCCCGGTTTGTCAGCGGTGATGACCGGGGCCGTTACCGAAACATGCGAAAAACTCTCACAAATTCTTTCTTTTCGAGCAAAACGAGGTGACCTTTTATGATGTACGAATTTAAAGTCAGCGACCTCGCAGAAGAATTTGGGGTTCATCGAAATACCATAAGAAACTGGATCAACGCCGGCACCCTTCCCGCCAAGGAAGGCCCCGGCCGCAAGTACCTTATGAAATTTCATGACTACCAGAAACTCTGCGAAAAGTTCGGCCGCGAACCGCATGTCGGCCCCGCCAACAATGTCAGCCAGAAGGCCCTCGGGACCCTGGAGGTGACCGACGTGCAACCGATGGAGATTATCGGCGCCAAGAGCAGGCTGGCCGTCGATCCCTCCTGGGCCGATGCCTGCCTCACCTGCGGCACCTGTGCCAGCGCCTGCCCGATCTCCGGGGTTGACGGCCTCGATCCGCGCAAGATCGTCCGCATGGCGGTGCTCGGTATGGACCAGGAACTGATTGATTCCAATTGGCCATGGAAGTGCACAATGTGCGGCAAGTGCGAGGAATCCTGCCCCGCCAATATCCAGATTGTCGCCTTGATGCGCAAGATTCGCGGCACCCGCAAACGAGCCCTTGTCCCCGGCCCCATTCATAAAGGGGTCACCATGTGCCTTGAACGCGGCAATAACCTGGGCATTCCCAAAGACGACTTTCTCTTTCTCTGTGAAGATCTCGGCCAGGAACTCGCCGAGGAATGCTGCCCGGGCTTCAAGACCCCCATCGATGTCCATGGGGCGAGGCTGCTGGTGACGATCAATAGCAAGGAACCCTTCGGCGAACCGGACGACTTGAAATGGTGGTGGAAGATCTTCTACGCCGCCGGCGAGTCCTTTACCATCTCCTCCGAAAACTGGGAGGGGGTCAACTGGGGCCTGTTCTCCGGCGACGACGAGGCGATGAAGACCGTGGTCGGCCGGATTGTCGACAATATGCGGAGGCTGAACTGCAAGGTTCTCCTCCTCCCGGAGTGAGGCCACGCCTATTTTGCAACCCGGTCCGGGTTGAACAAGTGGTACCCCGAAGCACTCAATGAATTTAAAATCGTCACCGTATTCGATCTGCTCCTTGAATACATCCAGGAGGGCAGGATTCAGCTGAACAAGGCCATCCATCCCATGGCCGTTGTTTATCATGATCCCTGCAACTATGGCCGGAAGTCCCTGAAGGCCTTCGGTCAGGCCTATTTCGAAGAAGGCCGGGCCATTACCCGCGCCTGCTGCGATGATGTCCGCGAACTCCACCCCAACCGCAAAGGTGCCTACTGCTGCGGTGCCGGTGGCGGCGCCTGGGCCATGCCGTTTTCCGAGGAGCGGGTGTTCTATGGCCGGATCAAGGCCCGGCAGCTCAATGAATCCGGGGCAAAACTGGTCATCGCCCCCTGCCATAACTGCCGTGATCAGATCCTCAAGTCCCTCAACAAGGAATATGATCTGGATGTCGACGTCAAATACATCTGGGAGCTGGTTGCCGATTCGTTGATTCTGCCGAATAAGCAGTAGCTCATTGCCCGATAAGGTCATGGTTGGCGAGGGAGAAGATCTCTCGGATTACCAGGAAAACCCATGTATCCCGCATGGTTGCGGAATATTGCTATAGAGAAGAGGAGAAACCAGTCATGCTGGACACAAAGAAAATTGGGTCGGTAATGATTATCGGCGGTGGGGTGACGGGGATGCAGGCTGCCCTGGACCTCGCCGATTCTGGGTACTACGTGTATCTGGTAGAGAAAACCGGTGCCATCGGCGGGGCCATGTCGCAACTGGACAAGACCTTCCCGACCAACGACTGCTCGATGTGAATTATCGCGCCAAAATTGGTCGAGTGCGGTCGGCACTTAAATATCCAGTTGATGACCTTAAGCGAGGTCACCAAGATTGACGGTGTCGCCGGGGATTTCTCGGTGACGGTCAAAGAATCACCCCGCTACGTGGACATGACCAAGTGCATCGCCTGCGGCGCCTGCACCGACAAGTGTCCAAAGAAGGTGGACAGCGAATACGATGCGGCAACCGGCAAGCGCAAGGCGATCTACGTCAAGTACGCCCAGGCGGTGCCCCTCAAATACCAGATCGATGGCAACGCCTGCATTCGTCTGCAGAAACCGGGTGCCTGCGGCTTTTGCGAAAAAGTCTGTGATGCCGGGGCGATAAACTTCAATGACACGGAAAAGATCCATACCATCAATGTCGGCGCGGTGGTACTGGCCACTGGCTTTGAGGCCTATGATCCGGCCGGCGCCAAGGTCTGGGGCTATGGCGTCTATAAAAACGTCATCACCTCCCTGCAGCTGGAACGCTATCTGGCTGCCTCCGGGCCGACCGAAGGGCATTTGATCCGCCCCTCCGACGGCAAGGCGGTCAATAAGATCGCTTTTCTGCAATGCGTCGGGTCGCGCGATGAGAATCTCTGCGGCAACGGTTACTGCTCGTCGGTTTGCTGTATGTATGCCATTAAAGAGGCGGTTATCGCCAAGGACCATGTGCCGGGGCTGCAGACCTCCATCTTCTATATGGACATGCGCACCCACGGCAAGGAGTTTGATCAATACCTGGAGCGGGCCCGGGAGGATTCCGGGGTACGATTTATCCGCTGCCGGGTAAACGGCGTCGAAACCGATGGCTTGAGCGATGATCTGCGCCTCCGCTATGTCAACGAAAGCGGCCGGCAGATTGAAGAATTCTTCGATATGGTCGTCCTCTCCGTCGGTCTGCAGACCCCGAAACATGTGCTGGAGCTGGCGCGCACCGCCGACATCAAGTTGACCGCCGACAACTTTACCGCGACCTCCGATTTCGCCCCGGTCAAGACCTCACGGGAAGGGATCTTCACCTGCGGCGCCATCGCCGGGCCAAAGGACATCCCGCAGTCGGTGGTCGAAGGCTCGGCGGCGGCGGCGGCGGTTGCCGCTTTGCTGGCGCCGGGGAGATACGAACTGACCAGCGAGGTGAGCTTTCCGGAGGAAAAGGACATCTCCGGTGAGGACCCGCGCATCGGCATCTTTATCTGCCATTGCGGCTCGAATATCGCCGGTATTGTCGATGTCAAGGCGGTGGAGGATTATGCCGCCACCCTGCCGGACGTGGTTTACGTCGAGCGCAACCTCTTCTCCTGTTCCCAGGACACTCAGGAGATGATTGTCAAGCGTATCCGCGAAAAGAATCTCAACCGGATCGTCATTGCCGCCTGTACGCCGCGCACCCACGAGCCGCTGTTCCGCGAGACCCTGAAGGCCGCCGGCCTCAACGAATATCTGGTGGAAATGGCCAATATCAGGAACCATAATTCCTGGGTCCACGGCAAAAATCCCCAGGCCGCAACCGCCAAGGCCAAGGACCTGGTGCGGATGGCCGCCGCCAAGGTTACCTTCGGCGATGCCCTGAAACCCATTGCCGTGCCGATCACCCAGAAGGGACTGGTCATCGGCGGCGGGGTTGCCGGGATGACCGCCGCCCTCAATCTTGCCAAGCAGGGATTCGAGGTGCATCTGGTGGAAAAGACCGGCATTCTCGGCGGCAACGCCCTGCATCTGAAACACACCTGGTCGGGTGAGCATGTGCCGACCCAGGTTGGTAAGCTGATCGACAAGATCGTTGCTCACGACCTGATCACCGTCCATAAGGAAAGTACAGTGACGGCGGTGGAGGGTTTTGTCGGTAATTTCCGCTCAACCATCTCCGGCAGGGGCGGCACCAAGGTTATCGAGCACGGGGCCGGGGTGGTGGCCATCGGCGGCGAGGCCTATCTCCCCGACGAATATAACTATGCCACCATTTCCCGGGTGGTGACCTCGGTGCAGTTCGATAAGTTGTTCGAACTGAAGGAAAAACACGTTAAACAGGCAAAACGTTTCGTCTTCATTCAATGCGTCGGCTCGCGGGAAGGCGAGCATATGTATTGTTCCAAGGTCTGCTGCACCCATTCGGTCCAGTCGGCCATGGCCTTGAAAAAGGAAAATCCGGAACGCAACGTCTATGTGCTGTATCGCGATATTCGCACCTACGCACAGCGCGAGGCCCTCTACCGCCAGGCAAGAAAAATCGGAGTGATTTTCATTAACTACGAGCTGCACGGTAAGCCGAAAGTCACCGAAAAGGGCACGGAGATCGTCGTAGAGGTCTGGGACCATGTCCTTCATAAGCCGCTGTGTATCAAGGCCGACATGGTCATTCTCGCTACGGCGATCCGCCCGAAAGAGGATGCCGCCGAACTTGGCAAGCTCTACAAGGTGCCGGTTGACAGCCACGGCTTTTTCCAGGAGGCACACGCTAAGCTGAAACCCGTTGACTTTTCGACGGATGGCATGTTTGTCGCGGGCCTTGCCCACTACCCGAAACCGGTGGAGGAGTCGGTGGCCCAGGCACTCGCCGCCTCGGCAAGGGCCGCAACCCTGCTGTCGAAGACCCAGGTGTCGCTTGACGCCATCAAGGCCACCGTTGTTGAGGAGTGTTGTGACGGCTGTGCCCTGTGCGTCGATGTCTGTCCGTATAATGCCATTACTTTGGTGGAACGGGCGGCGGCCGACGGTGAGGCGGGGAAGGTCATCAGGGTCAATAAGGCCCAGTGCAAAGGCTGCGGACTCTGCCAGGGGACCTGTCCGAAGCGGGGCGTCCTGGTTGCCGGTTTCTCCATGAAACAGATCAGTGCCCAGATTCAAGCCGCTTTGGCGGTTTAAACGGATTATACAGGGGAGATGTTATGAGTTTTGAACCGAAAATTATTGCCTTCTGCTGCAACTGGTGCTCGTACGCCGCAGCCGACCTGGCTGGCACTGCCCGGATGCAGTATCCGCATAATGTGCGGATTATCCGGGTGATGTGTTCAGGCATGGTGCATCCCGAATTTGTCATGGATGCCTTGGCCCAGGGTGCCGACGGAGTCATGGTCCTTGGCTGACACCTCGGCGAATGTCATTACCAGGATGGTAATTATAAAACAATGACCCGTTCCGACATGCTGGCGGAACTGCTGGCGGATTTTGGCTATGACGCCGAGCGCTTCAGTCTTACTTGGGTTTCTTCGGCGGAACCGGACAAATTTGTCGCAGCGGTGACCGATATGACCGCCCGGATCAGAAAACTGGGGCCGGTAGACAGCAGTGCCGGTGCGGTATAAAGCTGAGTTGAGCAGCTAGTCTGCTCGTACGAAACTTATGCCCTTGCGGTATAAAAAAGGAGAAGGAGATGGGTGTAACTACTGCGTTGGAGTGGCTGGGCTCCTGTTCGGGGTGCGAGATTGCCATCCTGAATATCGGCGAAGCCCTTGTGCCGCTGATAACCGAGGCCCTTGAAATCGTTCACGCCCCGGTACTGATGGATCATAAGTACTTTGGCCAGTGCGGCGAAGGGGTGACCTTGACAATTCCCGAGGCGGTTGTCGGCATTGTCACCGGCGGGGTCAGCAATCATGAACATCTGGAAGTGTTGGAGGAGATGCGTAGCAAGTGCAAGGTGCTCATCGCCCTTGGCACCTGCGCCACCCACGGCGGCATTCCCGCCCTGATGAATGGCCGGGACCGCGAGGAGAGCTGGCAGGAGATTTTTCAGACGGTCAGCACCGATCCGGGAGCGAAGGTTCCCACCCTTGAGGTGCCGGCGCCCCTTGACCGGGTGTATGCCTGCGACGAAAAGGTGCGGATCGATCTGCAGCTGCCCGGCTGTCCGCCAAATCCGGAGTTGATCGCCGAGGTGCTGATGTCCCTGATCGAAGGCCGGCCGCCGGTGTTGCCCGGCAAGAGTGTCTGCGATACCTGCCCGACTAAGAGGGAAGGCAAGGGCGAGGTCAACAAGATCAAGAGGTTTCTCACCAATGCCGCCTTCACTCCGGGGGCGCCGGTCGATGAGATGCGCTGTCTGCTGGAACAGGGATATTTGTGTATGGGCCCGGTTACCGCCGCCGGCTGTGCCAAGCGGGGCGCTCCGAGCTGCATCAGTGCCAGGGTGCCCTGCCGGGGCTGTTTCGGGCCGGTGCGAAAAGATGGCAATCAGCTGCTCGATATGATGAACGCTCTTGCCAGTAATGGTATTGACTATAAATCAGTGGTCGATCGCAGGTCCCTGTTGAGGTTCTCAGGGGCGCATGGACTACTTCGGCCGATGAAAAAACGGGCCGATAAGGAGGATTAGAAGATGGGAAAGGTGTTAACTATTGCCCCGGTTTCCCGGATCGAAGGGCACGCCAAGATTGCCATTCATCTTGGCGATGACGGCAATGTCCAGGATGCCTTCCTGCACATTCAGTCATTGCGCGGTTTCGAGAAATTTATTGAGGGCCGGTCGGCCGAGGAAGTGCCGCGTATCGTCAACCGGATCTGCGGTATCTGTCCGTGGATGCACCATCTCGCCTCGAATAAGGCGGTGGATGGCGCCTTCGGAGTGAAGCCCACCGAGACCGGCTCCAAACTGCGGGAAATGTGCCAGGTCATGGCCCATATCAATGACAAGATTCTCCACTTTTTCTTTCTCGCCGCCCCCGATTTTGTCCTCGGGCCGGATGCCGACCATTCGGTGCGCAACGTCATCGGCATCGTCAAGGCGGCACCGGAGCTGGCGGGGCAGGTGGTGAAGATGCGTCAGCTCGGCCAGATGATGCTCGACAAGTTCGCCGGCAAGGCGATTCATCCGATTGCCGGCGTAGTCGGGGGCTTTGCCAAACCGATGGTTGAGGCGGAGCGGCAGGAACTGCTTGCCGGCAGCCGCACCCTTCTTGACTTTGCCTGCTATGCCCTCGATTATGCCATCCACAATGTCTTCGCCAAGTATCCCGAGGCCATTGGTTCTCTTGGCGCCATCAAGACCGGCTTTCTCGGCACGGTCGACCGGGCCGATGGTTCGTTGCGCCTCTACGACGGCGTGCAGCGGCTGATGAAGGCGGACGGCAGTTATGTTGATTTCGAAGGCGACGACTACACCACCTATCTCGGCGAGCACGTTGAGCCCTGGGGCTATTCGAAGATGCCCTACGCCAAGTCGTGGAACGAGGGGTTTGATATGGCCCTTAGCGCGCCGAAGGGTATCTACCGGTCCAATACCCTGGCGCGAATCAATGTCTGCGACCAGATCTCGACACCGAAGGCCCAGGCGGCGCTCGAGGCCTTCCGGGCCTCTTTCGGCCGGCCGGCCCAGCAGACCCTGCTGTATCATTATGCCCGGTTGATTGAGCTGGTATATGCCTGCGAGCGGACCATCGAACTGCTGGAGTGGGAGGGCATTACCGACCCGAAGGTGCGCGCCAAGGTCGAGCCGCAGGCCGGCCGTGGTGTCGGCATCGTCGAGGCGCCGCGGGGAACCCTTATCCATGACTACACCACCGATGATAACGGCTGTATCACCAAGGCCAACCTCATCGTTGGTACCACCCACAATATTGCGCCGATGAATATGAGCGTCAAGCAGGCGGCAACCACCCTCATCAAGGACGGGGTATACAACCAGGGCCTGCTCAATCAGGTGGAAATGGCGGTGCGCGCCTACGACCCCTGAATGTCCTGCGCCACGCACCGCCTGGATGGCGGCATTCCGGTTGCAGTGACTATCGTTGATGCGCAGGGCAAGGAGATCGACAGAATTGTCGGCTAGTTTCAGAACGCCGGACAGGGCCTGTTGGCTTTATGTTGCTTTAATAGGAAGGAAATTCCCCGAGATACCGATCCCCCCTTGTGAGGGGGGAGTCGATATTGTACTATAAAAAACGTTTTGATTTGTGGCTCTCTCGACTGACCCAAAGAACGATCAGAGCAGGAGATAATTACCATGGCCAATAGCAGAAGGATGCAGGTTAGGGCGGAAAATCCCAGTGGATCCTGTGGCAAACTCGATCACATGACCATTGATGAATTAAAGGCCCGTGCCGTTGGTGAAGAGTTCGATGGCAGCTGTCCGGCATGCGGCAAGTTTCATGTAAGCCGGGCCGAGATAGATAAGATCGAGAATGAACGGGTTGTCGACAGTGACAGCTATAAATTGATGAAGGCCGGAGCCGAGGCCAAGAATGATGCCTCGTAGAAGCTAGTGGTTTCGACGCGAGTGAAATGGGTAACCGTTTTCTCTGTTCGCAGAAGGTGTAGAGAATGAAAGCCGGTGATGGAAAGAGGGGGCAGGGATTTCAAGAGACGCTGTTTGCCGAGTTGCACAGGCTCGTTGATCGGCCGATGCGCCTGATGGTTGTCTGTGGCACCCAGAATCGGGCCATCCTTAAATATGGCATTCGTGAGAAACTGCCGGCGATGCTTGAACTGGTCTCCGGCCCCGGCTGCAGTGTCTGTGTTATGCCGGCCGGCCACATCGACGCCTTCATCAAGATCGCCATGCAGCCCAGGGTGATTACCGCCGCCTGCGAAGACCTGCTGCGGGTGCCGGGCAGCAAGCAATCCCTTGCCTCGATATGGAAGAAGGGGGCGCGGATCGAGATCATCACCTCGCCGATGGATGCCCTGGATATCGCCCGCCGGGAGCCGACCTATACGGTGGTCTATCCGGCGGTCGGTTTTGAGGCGACCGCGCCGAGCGTTGCCGAGACCATTCTCGAAGCCGCCCGCCTCGGTATCTGTAACTTTTGCGTTATTCCCTCCATCAGGCTGTTGCCGCCGACCATCGACCTGTTGATGCTCGATCCGGAGCTGCGGATTCGCGGCCTGTTGTGTTCCGATCACATCAATACCATCTCCGACACCAAGGCCTATACCCAGTTGGCAAAGAAGCACAATCTTTCCTGCTATATAGCCGGGTTTGAGGTCATTGATATCCTGGAGGGCCTGCTCAGTCTGGTCAAGCAGATCAGAAACGGCGAATCGATCTTCGATGACCATTCCGCCTTTATATATTCCTCCGCCGACAACCGCAAGGCGCGGCGGATGGTCTCCGAGGTCTTTTTCACCGTCGATACCGACTGGCGCGGCCTGGGGACGATTGAGCGCAGCGGTTTTGTCATCCGTGATGAGTTATCGCTCTTTGATGCCACCAAGAGGTTCAACGTCCGCTTCGAAGAAGGGCTTGAGTCCTGTATGTGCCAGTGTAATGCCATCATCTCCGGACGTGGTTTGCCGCCGGACTGTCCGGCCTTCGCCAATGCCTGTACTCCGCAGAGCCCAGTCGGTCCCTGCATGATTTCCGATGAAGGCATCTGCCATTCCTATTATAAATACAACCTGCAGTCCAGCCGGAGCCACGTCCTGCCTGTCTGATTTCAACCGCCGATCACCACCCGCCCGGCCTCTTTGCACCGGCGCTGTGCGGCCGCCCGCCGAGCGGTGCTGAATTCCTGCGCTTTTCGCCTTTCCCCTGTCGCCTGCCCTTGCCCTTACCGGTCATTGATCGAACCGATCTATGGGTTGCCGGGTTTTGATTGTTTTTACCAATTGGACTTGAGGGCTGATTTCGGGCAAGGTGTTGCCGAACGAGGCACATTGATGGCGCATAGGGGCGTCGCAGCGGGGCTTGATTGTGGAGTGGGACAATGAAAGGCGTGGAGTGGCACAAGACCCTGTTGTGGGGTGATCGACTGGCCAGATGGGGCATTGCCATGGTTTTTGGCTATGCCGCCGTGCCCAAGCTCCTCGATGTGCAGGGGTTTGCCAAAATCATCGAGGCCTACGGCATCCTCGCTGATTTCCTGATCCTTCCGGTGGCGATCATTTTGCCGGTTATCGAGGTCGTCCTGGCTATCGGTCTGTTGTGCAATGGCTGGACCAGCAAAGTCGGCAGCATGGCCTTGCTGCTACTGTTCATCGCCCTTTTATCCTATTCAATCTGGGTGGGGCTTGATATCGACTGCGGCTGCTTTGGCCCGGAAGATCCCGAGTATTCGGCCTTCCATGGTCTGCGCACTGCCCTGCTGCGCGACGTCGGCATGTGTCTGCCGCTTATCTATTCATTCTGGTACCATCGAAAAAAACGGAGTCCTTTTCAAATTCACGGAGAAAAACAATGAAAAAAATCGTACTGGCGGTAATTCTCACTGTCCTTGCTGCTACCGGAGCCTACGCCTTGGGTACCGATAACTTCAAGGAAGAGGTGGAGAAAGAGGCACTGGCTGTCAAGCTGGCGCGGGAGGTGGTGAAGGGCGGCTACGGCATCGTCACCACGGAGGAGTTGCAAGGGATTCAAAAGGCCGGAGAGGATGTGTTGCTGATCGACACCATGCCTTTTGAGGCGAGCTACAAGAAGGGGCATATCCCCAAGGCCAAGCAGTTTGCCTTTCCCATTGCCGATATGAACGACTGGGACAGCAAGGAAACGGAAGGAAAAAGCCTGGAGGATTTTCAGAAACTCCTCGGCGCCGACAAGGGCAAAAAGATTATTTTCTACTGCGGCTTTGTCAAATGCACGAGAAGCCATAACGGCGCCGTCTGGGCGAAAAAACTCGGCTACACCAACGTGTATCGCCATCCGGGCGGCATCTTCGCCTGGCGCGGTGCCGAGTACCAGGTCGAGACCGGGGAGTAATTACGACTCTCGCCCAAGTGGTTCCGGGCAGGGGCATAGCCGCTGTTGCGGGGAATAACAAAAGGGGGCAGGTAATCCATTGGATTGCCTGTCCCTTTTTGCGTTGTGATTCCTGGAGCGCCGCCGAGAGGTTTATACCGGGTAAATCTTTGTCAACGGTCTTTCGTCTTGTTTGTCGGCCCGTTCATCTTTATAGTTGAGGTGCAGCAAGAGTCGTTCTTTCCTTGCAGATGGGCATAAACGCCGAGTGAACCTCCCCGAGTGAATAATGAGCGCCATCAATACCATAAACGACAGCTACCACGGTTTTGAGCAGGGACCGATCCGGCCGCCGAGCGAGGCCGGCAGTCTCCTCATCCGCATCACCCGCAACTGCCCGTGGAACCGTTGCACCTTCTGCCCGGTGTATAAAGGTCGGGAGTTTTCCCTGCGGCCGGTAGAGCATGTGCTGGAGGATATCCGCCGCGTCCATCGCTATGTCCTGGAGATCAGGAAGTGCGCCGCGGCGAGGGGCAAGGTGTACCCGGAAGACATCGCCCGGTTGCGGGCCATGGACGGAGTTGACGACCATGCGGCCCTCAATGCCGCCCTGCACTGGGCGGTCGGGGGGATGCAATCGATCTTTCTCCAGGACGCCAACAGCCTGGTCATCAAGCCGGAGCACCTGCTGACCATTGTTCGCCAATTGAAGGAGTGTTTCCCCTGGGTGGAGCGGATAACTTCCTACGCCCGCTCGCATACCATCGCCCGGATAAGCGACGACAATCTGCGGCTGCTGCGGCAGGCGGGCCTGTCACGCATCCATATCGGCATGGAATCCGGTTCGGATCTGGTCCTTGCCCGGGTGCAGAAAGGGGTCGATAAAAAGACCCATATCCTTGCCGGACAGAAGGTCAAAGGTGCCGGGATGGAACTGTCCGAATACATCATGCCAGGACTCGGCGGCCGCGATCTGTCACTTGACCACGCCCGGCAAAGTGCCGACGCCCTGAATCAGATCAACCCGGACTTTATCCGCCTGCGCAGCCTGGCCATCCCCGACCATGTGGCCCTGCATGAGGAGTATCAACGCGGCGATTTTGTGAAATTGACTGACGAGGAAACCGCCCGGGAGCTTCTGGTTTTTCTAGAGACCCTCGACGGCATAACCAGCACCCTGGTCAGCGACCACATCCTCAACCTCTTTGAGGATGTGCGGGGCACCTTGCCGGGCGATAAACAGAAGATGCTCGGGCTGGTCAAGGCCTTTCTCTCCTTGTCGCCGGGGGAGAAGATGGTCTATCAGGTCGGGCGGCGGATGGGGCTTTTTCGCGGCGTCGGCGATATGGACGATGGGGCGAAGCGGCAGCACGTCCTTGCAGCCTGCGAAAGGGCTGGAATTACCCCGGACACTGTCGATGCGGCGATTGATGAAATGATGAAGCGGTTTATCTGAAGAATAGAGAGAAGACAATGAGCCTGTATAATCCCGATGTGGTTAAAGACAACTGCGGCTTTGGCCTGATGGCCCATCTCACCGGCGAACCGAGCCATAAGCTGGTGCGCACCGCCATCTCGTCGCTGGCCCGCATGGCCCACCGTGGCGGTATTGCCGCCGATGGCCGCACCGGCGACGGCTGTGGCCTTCTGCTGCAAAAACCCGACACCTTTTTCCAGTCCATCGCCCAGGAACAGGGCTGGACCCTTGGCGGCCGGTATGGGGTGGGCATGGTCTTTTTCAGTCGGGAAGGGGCAAAGGCGGGTGTCGCCAGGGCGGTCATAAACGAGGAATTGGCGCGGGAGACCCTGTCGGTTGTGGGTTGGCGAGAGGTGCCGGTCGATCCGGAGGTGCTTGGCCGATTTGCCCGCAGCACCATGCCGACCATTGCCCAGGTGGTCTTTAACGGTCCCTTCGGCTGGGGCTCAAAGGATCTGGAGCGCCGGTTGTATATGGTGAAACGGCGGGTGGAAAAGCGAGTGGTGGGCGACCCGGATTTCTATATCGCCAGCCTCTCCGGTCTGGTTATCGTTTATAAAGGGCTATGCCGCCCGGTCGATCTCCCGAAATTTTTTCCGGATCTTGCCGACTTTCGCATGCAGTCGGCAATCTGTCTCTTTCATCAGCGCTTCTCCACCAACACCCTGCCCAAGTGGCCGCTCGCCCATCCCTTCCGCTATCTCGCCCATAACGGCGAGATCAATACCATCACCGGCAACCGCCAGTGGTCGCGGTCGCGGTCCTACAAGTTCCGTTCGCCGCTCCTGCCGGACATGGCCGAGGCGGCGCCCTTTGTCAACAGCACCGGCTCCGACTCGTCGGCCCTTGATAATATGCTTGAGCTGTTTCTTGCCGGCGGCATGGATCTGTTTCGCGCCTTCCGCCTCCTCGTCCCGCCCGCCTGGCAGCAGCATCCGGATATGGATGAGGACCTGCGCGCCTTCTACGACTTCAACTCGATGCACATGGAGCCCTGGGACGGCCCGGCGGGTATCGTCATGAGCGACGGCCGTTTTGCCGCCTGCGGTCTGGACCGCAACGGCCTGCGCCCGGCCCGTTATGTGGTGACCAAGGACAACCTCATTACCCTGGCCTCCGAGGTCGGCATCTGGGACTATGAACCGGACGAGGTGATCGAAAAGGGCCGGGTCGGCCCCGGCGAGCTGCTGGTCATCGATACCCTCACCGGCCGCCGCTGGACCTCCTGGGATATCGACCGGGAGCTGAAGAGTCGCCACCCCTACAAAAAATGGATGGATAAATGCTGTCGGCATCTCCGCTCCTTTGACTACGAAGAGGGGCTGCCGACCGGAGAACGAGAGCTGGACGACGACAGGCTGTTGCTCTACCAAAAGCTCTTTGGCTGGAGCAATGAGGAATTGGAGCAGATGGTGGCAGTCCTTGGCGCAACCGGCCAGGAGCCGGTGGGTTCCATGGGTGACGACGCGCCGATGGCGGTGTTGTCCGGGCGGGAGCGCAGTCTCTACGACTATTTCCGGCAGATGTTCGCGCAGGTCACCAACCCGCCCATCGACCCGCTGCGCGAGCGTCATGTCATGTCGCTTGCCACCTGTGTCGGCCGCGAACAAAACGTCTTTGACGAAGCGGAGGGCCATGCCTGGCGGGTCATGTTTCAGTCGCCGGTCTTGGTCTACAGTGACCTCCAGCAACTGAAAGACCTCAATCAGACCCACTATAAACACGTGGTGCTCGACCTCAATTACCGGAGGGCGACGGGACTTGCCGCAGCGGTGGCGGAGCTCGCCCGGCAGGCCCTGGCGGCAGCTGAAGATGGCGCCGTACTGCTGATCCTCTCCGACCGCGCCATCGATCAGGAAACCCTGCCTATGCCGGCGGCCATGGCGGTGGGGGCAGTACAAAAAATCCTTGTCGACCACAACCGCCGCTGTGACACCAATATTATCGTCGAGACCGCCTCGGTCCGCGATCCCCATCATTTTGCCGTTCTCCTGGGTATGGGGGCGACCGCCGTTTACCCCTACTTGGTGTACGAATCGCTGGCGCGGATGATAAGCGACGGGACCATGGGGGGCGAATTGCGCCAGGCGATAAGCAACTACCGCAAGGGGATCGACAAGGGTCTGTTGAAGATCCTTTCGAAGATGGGTATCGCCACCATCGCCTCCTACCGCTGCTCGCAGCTCTTTGAGGCGGTGGGGCTTGGCCGCGAGGTGGTCGAGCTGTGCTTTCCCGGCGTCGTCAGCCGCATCGAGGGAGCGGGCTTTGCCGACTTCCAGGAGGACCAGGAGCGGCTGGCGAAAGAGGCCTGGCAGCGTGTTCACAAGCCCCTTGGCCGCGGTGGCCTGTTTAAGTATATCCACGGCGGCGAGTATCATGCCTACAACCCGGATATCGTTCAGGCCCTGCAAAAGGCGGTGCGCACCGGCAATTTTGCCGATTATCAGGTGTATTCCTCACTGGTCGATAACCGGCCGGTAGCCTGCCTGCGCGACCTGCTGCACCTGAAAACGGGGACAACGCCGATTGCCATGACGGAGGTCGAAGCGGCGGAGAACTTTTATCGCCGCTTCGACTCGGCCGCCATGTCCATAGGCGCCCTCGGTCAGGAGGCGCACGAGGCCCTGGCGATCGGCATGAATCGCCTCGGCGGCTACTCCAACAGCGGTGAGGGCGGCGAGGACCCGGCCCGCTTCGGCACCGAACGGGTATCGAAGATCAAACAGGTCGCCTCCGGCCGTTTTGGCGTGACGCCGCACTACCTGGTCAACGCCGAGGTCCTGCAGATCAAGATGGCCCAGGGCGCGAAACCCGGCGAGGGCGGCCAGCTGCCCGGCCATAAGGTGACGGCGCAGATCGCCGCCCTCCGCTATTCGGTGCCGGGGGTGACCCTGATCTCGCCGCCGCCGCACCACGATATCTATTCGATTGAGGACCTGGCCCAGCTGATTTTTGACCTGAAACAGGTAAACCCGCAGGCCCTGGTGAGCGTCAAGCTGGTCTCTGAGCCGGGTGTCGGCACCATTGCCACCGGCGTCGTCAAGGCCTATGCCGACCTCATTACCATCTCCGGCTATGACGGCGGCACCGGCGCCAGCCCACTCACCTCGGTGAAGTACGCCGGCTGTCCGTGGGAACTGGGCCTTGCCGAAACCCAGCAGGCCCTGGTTGCCAACGGCCTGCGGCATAAGGTGCGCCTGCAGGTGGACGGCGGTCTGAAGACCGGCCGGGATATCGTCAAGGCGGCGATCCTTGGTGCCGAGAGCTTCGGCTTCGGCACCGGGCCGCTGATCTCCCTTGGCTGCAAGTTCCTGCGTATCTGCCATCTCAACAACTGCGCCACCGGCGTCGCCACCCAGGACGAGACGCTTAGAAAGGAATATTTCGCGGGGGTGCCGGCCATGGTCATGAATTATTTTCGTTTTATGGTGGAGGAAACGCGGCAGCTTATGGCTGAACTGGGCGTGGCCAGGCTCACCGACCTGATTGGCCGAACCGATCTCCTCGAAGAGGTGGAAGGTATGACCCCACGGCAGAAAAAACTGGTGTTGCTGCCGATCCTGGCAACCACCCAGCCGCCCGAGGGTAGCAGTCTCTGCCACCGGGAGAATAATGTGCCGGATGATCCGGGGACCTTGAACCTAGAGCTGGTGCAGCGTTTCGAGGAGGCGGTGCAGACCGGTGTCGGGGGCGGCGGCAGTTATGTCATCCGCAATACCGACCGGACGGTGGGGGCGCGGCTGTCCGGGCTAATTGCCGACCGGTACGGCAATAGAGGCATGGAGGATATGCCGATCACCCTGCACTTCACCGGCACCGCCGGCCAGAGTTTTGGCGCCTGGAACGCCGGTGGCCTGAACCTGGTGCTCACCGGCGACGCCAACGATTATGTCGGCAAGGGCATGGCCGGCGGCAAACTGGTGGTGCGTCCGCCGCTGGGCGTTGCCTACAAGAGTCATGAGGCAACCATTATCGGTAACACCTGCCTGTACGGGGCGACTGGCGGCAAGCTGTATGCGGCGGGCAAGGCCGGGGAACGCTTTGCCGTCCGCAATTCCGGGGCGAAGGCGGTGGTCGAGGGCATCGGCGATAACGGCTGCGAATATATGACCGGCGGTGTTGTCACGATTCTCGGCGAGACCGGCGTCAACTTCGGGGCGGGGATGACCGGCGGCTTTGCCTACGTCCTGGACGAGAAGGGGGCCTTTGCCGCCCGGGTCAATCCGGAGCTGGTCGAGGTGCTTTCCTTGGAAGGCAGGGCAGTGCTGCAGGAGCATCTGCGGGGAATTATCAACAACCACCTCCTGGAAACCGGCAGTGCCCGGGCCGAGCGGATTCTCAGCGGTTTTGACGAACACTATGCGGCGCTCTTTAAACTCGTTAAGCCAAGAAGTGCCGATGTCGCGACCCTACTCGGCCATCGCGGCAATTCGCCGCGCGAAACCCTCGCAGTCGTGCAATAAAGGAAGACGCAATGAGCCAGAATCTCTATCAGTTTATCGAAGTCAAACGAGTCGATCCCCATAAAAAGGCCATCGAGCGGCGGCGCCGCGAGTTCGTCGAGATCTACCAGCCCTTTGAGAAGCGGCAGGTACAGATGCAGGCCGACCGCTGCCTCGACTGCGGCAATCCGTACTGTGAGTGGAAGTGTCCGGTGCACAACTATATCCCCGACTGGCTGCGTCTGGCAAACGAGGGGCGGATCATCGAGGCCGCTGAGCTTTGCCACCAGACCAACAGTCTGCCCGAGGTCTGCGGCCGGGTCTGCCCCCAAGACCGGCTGTGCGAAGGGGCCTGCACCCTCCATAACGACTACGGGGCGGTGACCATCGGCAATATCGAGAAGTACATCGTCGATACCGCCCTGCAGATGGGCTGGCGGCCCGATCTTAGCCGGGTGAAAGCGACGGGCAAAAAGGTGGCGGTGATCGGAGCCGGGCCGGCCGGTCTTGGCTGCGCTGATGTGCTGATCCGCAACGGCGTCGTACCGACGGTCTTTGACCGCCATCCGGAGATCGGTGGCCTGTTGACCTTCGGCATCCCGTCCTTCAAGCTGGAAAAGAAGGTCATGGAGCTCAGGCGCAGGGTATTTGTCGAGATGGGCATCGAGTTCCGTCTTGGGATAGAGATCGGCCGCGACCTGACCTTTGCCGAGCTGCTCGGCGATTATGACGCAGTCTTTGTCGGCACAGGGACCTATACTCCTATGCGCGCGGGGCTAGATAATGAAGAGGCGCCGGGCGTTTATAAGGCTCTTGATTACCTGATCGGCAACACCGATCAGCGCATGGGGGTGAAACGCGACCGCTATCCTTACATTAATCTGGCAGGCCAGCGGGTTGTGGTGCTCGGCGGCGGCGATACCGCCATGGACTGCCTGCGCACCGCCATTCGCCAGGGCGCCGCCGAGGTCACCTGCGCCTATCGCCGCGACCGGGCCAATATGCCCGGTTCGGCGCGCGAGGTAAGAAATGCCGAGGATGAAGGCGTGCAGTTTCTGTGGAATCTCCAGCCGCTCAGTATCGTCGTCGACGCAGCCGGCAGGGCGAGCGGCGTCTGGGTGGTTTCCACCCAATTGGGGGAACCCGATGCCCGTGGCCGCAGGCAGCCGGAGCCTGTCCCCGGGACGGAGACGGTGCTTGCGGCCGACAGTATTATCATCGCCTTTGGTTTCCGGCCCAGTCCGCCGCCCTGGCTCGTTGACAACGGTGTTATCCTGAACGGTCGTGGCCTTATCCAGGCACAGGCCTCGGGCAGCTATCCCTATCAAACAACCAATCCCAAGGTCTTTGCCGGTGGCGATGCCGTCCGCGGCTCCGACCTCGTGGTCACCGCCATCGCCGAGGGGCGAATGGCGGCGCAGGGGATCCTGGATTGGCTTAGGGTGTAGGGGAAAAGAGTATTCGGTGTCTTGACTTTAGCTGTGCAGTTTCAAGATAATGCAGACAGGAAAGGGATTTATATTGGGTCGCCCCATTTCTCTTCAGGGGTGTTTGGCGGCTATTACCGTTAATCGTTTGTCGACTAGACGCGTTTCAAGGAGGTCTGAGGGCAATGGGTGAACACAACCGGTCCCTTGTTGAAAACATTATTGCCCTGGAAGAGCGGCTGGCAGCGGCAGAGAGTGAAAATTTCCGGCTCATCGCTGAAAATGCGGCACTGAGGCGAAAACTCGGCGAGGAGGCGGTACCGGGGGGAGGCTCTTCCGGCGAAAGCGCCGTGCGGCCTGAAGGCGCGGGAGATCGTTCTTATACCGGCGCTTCCGCGACCGGTGAAGAGGACCTGCTGGAAAGATTCCATTCTCTGGAAGGATTTTTTTCCCTCAGCCTCGACCTTCTCTGCGTTGCCAATACCAGCGGCGATTTTATTCGCCTTAACCCGGAGTGGCAAAAGGTTCTCGGGTATTCCGAGACTGAACTGGAGGGCCGCAAGTTTTTAGAGTTTGTTCATCCGGACGATGTCGAGGCAACCATTCAGGCGATCCTCCAGCTGGATAATAATCAAGAGGTGTTGAATTTTCAAAACCGCTACCGGGGCATTGATGGCAGCTATCGATGGATAGAATGGCGTTCCCGGCCCCATGGTAAGCTGATCTATGCCGCGGCGAGAGATATCACCGGCCGGAAACGGGCCGAGGAGGAATTGGCCGCAAAAGACGCTCTATTACGTGCGATGCTCCGCAACCTGCCCTTCGATTTCTGGGCCCGTGACACCCAGCAACGGATTATCATGCAAAGCGATGAATCCATTCGGCTCTGGGGAGATCTGTCGCGAGAATCCGGGCTCGATTGGCATTTTGATGAACAAACCGTTGCCCGGTGGACCGCCAACAACAAGCTGGTGATGGACGGGGGAAGTGTCGAGGAGGATTGTGTCTATACCCTGAAAGATGGGGAAAGACGGCAATACCATCAGATAGTTGCGCCGATTCGTGACGAGGCCGGAACTCTCGGCATCTTGGGGATCAATATCGATATCACCGAGCAGAAAGGGGCGGAAGAAGAACTGCTGACAATCAACGAGCTGCTGGGGGCATTCATCAGCAATTCTCCCATATATGCCTTTATTAAGGCGGTTACCCCCACCGAGAGCCGCGTTCTCAGGGCGAGCGAAAACTATCGGGAGATGATCGGTATTCCCGGCTCGCAGATGGCCGGCAAGACCATGGATGAGTTGTTTCCAGCTGAATTTGCCGCCAAGATTTCTCAGGATGACTGGCAGGTCGTATCCGGGGGCGAGATCCTACGCCTTGATGAGGAATTGAACGGCCGCTACTACACGACCATCAAATTCCCCATCCTCCGGGACAACAAGAAATTCCTTGCTGGTTATACCATTGACCTCACAGAGCATAAGCTTGCCGAAGAGGCATTGCGCGAAAGCGAAGAAACCTTTCGCAACATCGTTCAGGCCTCGCCCATGGGTATCCATTTGTATCAACTGCAGGATGACGATACGATGCTTTTTGTCGGTGCCAACCAGGCGGCGGACAGGCTGCTAGGGGTCGACAACAGCCAGTTCATTGGCAAGACGCTGGAGGAAGCCTTCCCGCTTTCGCAACATCTGGAAGTGCCGTATCGCTATCTACGGGCGGCACGGTACGGCGAAAGCTGGCAGGCCGAGCATATTGACTATGCCGATGGCAACGTCAGCGGCGCCTTTGAGGTCTATGTATTTCAGATGGCGCCGGGTAGGATTGCCGTAATGTTTCATGAAATCAGCGACCGCAAGCGTGCCGAGGAGGAAAAGGAGAAACTACAGGCCCAGCTTATCCAGGCCCAGAAGATGGAGTCGGTCGGCCGCCTGGCCGGTGGTGTCGCCCACGATTTTAACAATATGCTCGGGGTTATCCTTGGTCACACCGAACTGGCCATGAAGAAGCTCGATAGCAGCAATCCGATTCATGAGAATCTGGCGAGCATTCGCAAGGCCGCCGAGCGGTCGGCCAATCTTACCCGGCAACTTCTGGCCTTTGCCCGGAAACAGACGGTGGTTCCGAAGATTCTTGATTTGAACGAGACCATTGAGAGCATGCTGAGCATGGTAGTGCGTCTTATCGGCGAGGATATCGAACTGGTTTGGGTGCCGGGCAAGGACCTGGACGCGGTGAAGATGGATCCGTCGCAGATTGATCAGATCCTCGTCAATCTTTGTGTCAATGCCCGGGATGCAATCGGCGACACCGGTATGGTCACCATCGAAACGGGAGTGGCTTCTTTTGATCCGGCTTACTGTAGCAAGCACGCCGGCTTTTTGCCGGGCGAGTATGTCCTCCTGGCGGTCAGCGACAATGGTTGTGGCATGGATAAGGAGATCCTTTCCCATCTGTTTGAGCCCTTTTTTACAACCAAGGAAGTCGGTAAGGGGACCGGTTTGGGTTTGGCCACTGTCTATGGAATAGTTAAACAAAATAAAGGATTTATCACGGTGTACAGCGAACCTGGGCTGGGGACGTCGATCAGAATCTACCTGCCGCCATACCAAAAGGAACGAGAAAGGCCGGTAAGGATTGAAGAGATGGAAGGGACTGAGAGAGGCCACGAAACCATCCTGCTGGTGGAGGACGAACCGATGATCCTCGAACTCACCCAAGCCATGCTTGACACCCTCGGTTACACCGTTCTTGCGGCAGCCACCCCGGGTGAGGCCATGCGATTGGCGCGGGATTATTCCGGGGGGATCCATCTGCTGATGACCGATGTGGTCATGCCGGAGATGAATGGCCGCGACCTGGCACGAAATGTCCTGCGTCTCCATCCGGACATCAAGCGGCTGTTTATGTCCGGGTACACCGCCAACGTCATCGCCCATCATGGAGTTCTCGACGAAGGCGTGCACTTTCTGCAAAAACCATTCAATCTGCAGGATCTGGCGGCAAAGATCAGGGAGGCACTGGACTGAGATGCCGGGTGAAGGGAGGATTATCCGCGCAGGGTAGGCCGCTCACGACTTCTTTTTGCCGACGAGCAGGGTGGCATTCGCCAGTTCAAAGTTAATTTCCTGCGGAAGAGACGATACAAAGGGTTTGTCGAGATGTTCAAAAGGGTGCTTTATGAGGTCGGCAACCTTCATTCCGAGAAATTGCCGCTTCTCTTTTTTACCAAGGTTTTTTGACCAGTTACGGAGCATCCAGGCGATGGTCCAGATCGGGCCGGTGCCACTGTTGACGAATTGCTTTTCTATATCGATCTGTTCTTCAAAAAGAACCTTGAGTCCCATGCTGGTCATATTGAAGTAATGATGAGGGTAGCCATGCACCGGCTGTAAAAAAGCCGCGCAGACCGCAAGGGTTCCGCCGGGCTTGAGTACCCTGGTCATTTCTGCCGCGGCAACGAAGGGCAACTTTACATGCTCAAGTACGGCGAAGGAAAAGACCGCATCGAACGAGTTATCGGCAAACGGTAAATCTTCAGCAAAACCGACGACATCGGTGGTTGAATACGGAACAATCTCATAGTTTACAACATTCTCGTAATACACCGGCCTGAACCCGGCCCCGCAGTCCAGGATGAGGCCATCCGGGAGGGAATTAATGATATCAAGAGGGGTTTGGTCATAAAAAAAGGCCGAAACATTTTCAGTTTCCGAGAAGCCGAATTTTTCTTTTCGAGTTATTCCCGTGTAATCGAAGACGAGATTATCGTTTAGCTCAATGTTGATATCTTTTTTCAGGATTTTTTGTATTCTCTCGGTCTTTTCTTTCCGGATCGCCCGGATCTCCGGCTCGTAATCGGCAACAATTCGTATCTGCGCCCGTTTTTCCTTAAGGCCATGTCGTAGAAAATGGTGGCGGCCGGACCGTATTGTGCCTGCGGCCACAGCCTCCTTTATATCAAGATTATTATTCAGGTACCCTTCTTCATTGAAGGTGTCTTTCGTGGGAATTTCCAGGATGTCGACGGTACGTATTTCCTGTTTCAATGTGTCGGTCTCCTTGCGGTTGCAACGGGAATATGACTCGGGGCGATTTGGGTTATGATCTGTGGCGTCCTTAGATCTACGCCAACCCGAGATAATTTTTTCTGTTGAATTGCAGATATCCTGTTTTCAATGCTTCTTCCAGGGACACAGTGCTGCCCGATAGTATTACCGGCCTATTGTGTACTCATCTTTGCTTAGTGCCCGTTTTTTCTGGGAACGTGAATCTTTGAAATTATGATAAACCGGGAAGGAGCTGAAATCGTGTTCTATTTTATAGCCTTGGTAGTCTATTCCAATCAGTTTCATTTCGCTGTAGAAATTTAACTAAAAAATTGGGGGACAGTATATACAAAAAACACTGATCAACTGTTGAGCAAGCCTTTGTCTTAAAATACAAATTGATACATCTGCGGTTGTTGGAAGAGTTAAAGATCTTTCATTCACCCATCAAAGATAACGTTTAGGAACTGAGATTCCAGGCGTTAGCCCCATTGCCCAACTCACTGCAATATAACCTCCATTATAATCCATATCGTTCCACTACCAGGGACAATGGTTTTCCTGGCCGAGAGTGATGATGTAAATAAAATATATATAACAGTATGATATCTATATTTATCATAATAATGATTTTGGGGTGCCGATATTTTGTGGAAGATTAGTGTGCTTTGTAGGCAAATCTGTTTATATCATTGATCTTACATTATTATACTGTTAAAAAAAGTTGTGTTAGTGATATAAATGGATTATTATGGTCGATAATGGAAAAAAATGGATTGAATAGGAGGGGTATGGCTGGTGGCAGGTTTCGGGGGAAATACGATCATACGCTCGACGAGAAGGGGCGGTTGATTTTACCCAGCCGGTTTAGAGACGTGCTTCGCCAGTATTCCTCAGAGGTCCTTATTGCCATCCCCTGGGACAGCCATTTGCGTGCCTATCCTTTGCCGGAATGGGAGATTCTCGAAAATAAGTTGCGGGCAGAGGATGGAGGCGAACAGTTCGAGGATCTGGAGAGAATCATACGGTACTTCGAGTCCGAAAGTCATGAATGCGTCGTTGACAAACAGGGAAGAATCCTCTTTCCACCGGTCTTGAGGGCAGATCTTGGCCTGAAAAGAGATGTCGTCCTGATAGGGATGATTGACCGGATTGAGGTGTGGAGCAAGGAAGTCTGGGAAGTAGAGCGCGAGGCTGGTCGCGAACATTTTGGATCACACAAGGCACGAATCAAAAACAAGGGAATTATCTGATGGCGGTCGACAAAGAAAAGTCAAGTCTTGCTGCTTTGGTCGGGAAGAAAACCATTTGTGGCTCGGCGACTATTTCGGGAAGGGAGCGAGACGGCCATCGAGGAGGTGCAATTGAACTTTCATAATCCGGCTCAAACGTATTTCCGGCCGACACCGCGGTCGTCTTTTCATCAGGAGCTGTTCAATCAAAGGGCGTACTCTCTGGCAGGCGAAAAAAGATTGTGGCTTTCAGTGGGGAAGCTGTTGCTTGTTCTTTTGCCGGTGGTCCTGGCAGGGCATTTGTGGCTTGCCCATGCCAATCAAAATCTTGAAAGAAGAGTTCGTGGTGCAGAAAATGTCCGTCATCAATGCATCGACACCCAGATCGACCTCGTGGCAAAGAAAACGCAATTATCCTCGGTAGAACGCGTGCGAATAATGGCCGCGGAGAAACTATCTCTGTATGTCCCCGGCAAAGAACAGGTTCAGGTTTTCTGAATGTTGGCCGTCAAGATGGGGTGAGCTGCTTGCCTGTCAAACCAAGCCATGCCCTTTTGCTATACGTTGTAAAGAACCACCGGGGGCCCCTTTAAAGAGGTGTTAACCGAAGATCCGCTCGACACATTCACTCAGATCATCATAGAATTCCGTAACCGAATCGTACATGACCGGGGTGCCGACGCTGAAATGGAGCAGGACGTCATTGAAGCATTTTGGCAGAATTGGGAAGAGTTTGCCAAGGTTGTAAATGCGATCGCGGGATAGCAGGGCAAGGTCGTTGACATGCAGGGTTTCTAGAACAGCCTCACCCATATCAGGATCCTCAAGGACATCGATCGGACGGTAATTGCGTCTGCCGAGGATGAACAACAGGACGTTGCCGAGCCCGATCAGGTCGAGGGCGAACGGTCTTTCCGGGAGGTAGAAATCGTAATCGAAGTCAATCCAGCGAAGGGTGCCGTCTTGCCCATCGACGATGATGTGGTCGCGACGGATGTCACCGTGTTTGAAGCCATGGTTATGGAGGAGAATAATTGCCTCGACCGAGCGCAAGAAGTGGCGGAGAATTCCTTCAATATGGGTTTCCCAGTAGGTTGTATAGTCACAGTGAATGCGGCTGATAGTGGTGTCAAGGCGTGTACCCTGGATGACATCGAGGATCCTCACGAGGTTGCCAACTTCATCCTGGGCCGTGTATCCCTGCATAAACAGCCGGTTGCCGCGCACCAGATCTAAAACCTGCGATTCCTTCTCCGGGTTGCGATAGCAGGTTACCTGTAATTCTCCGAATTTTATGGTGAAATTCTCGTGAAAGACCAGTTTTAGGATATACCGTTGCCCCGATTCCAGGTCGACTACTTTGGGGACCCACTGTTTCGGCTGATCATCAATGCCGAATCGTCCCTCTTTGGTATAGCCAACGACGAGAAAATAGCGATTGTCGACATGTATGATATCTCCATAGTCTATTCTCGTGAAATCACTGGTGTTCGTATAGACTATCGGCTGCCTGTGCGAGTTTTTCAAGGCAGGGTGGTCCTGCAATTGCTGCAGGATATGGCCGGGTATCTGGCTCCAATCGATCATGCGCTACCCCACGATCCAAGCCGTAAAATCCTGGCAATGTCTGGCTAGGGCGTTGGAAATTGAGCCAAAAAGGAATTCCTCAGCCTTGGAAACGCCACGCTTGCCGGTAACGACGGTGCCAAAATCGCCCTCGCGGCGAACCTCGAGCAGCGTTTCGCTGATGGTTTTACCTTCCGCCATTTGCGTCGTGCTGCAGATGGCCTTTTTGTCGATTCCTGCGGCGATGAGAATTTCCGTACAATGGTGGAAGACCCGTTCGGCCCTGCTCGTCCGTTTGTCCTGGTAGTGCTCAAGTATACCACCTTTCACGTAAAAATCCGGGGGAGGTTCCGGGTACACATGCAGGAGACAGATGGAGACGCCATGGATACCCCCGGCAACTTTTCCGACGTAGTGGACCGCGGTCAGGGAAGATTCCATGGCGTCCACCGCAACCAGTATGTTGTACCATTTCCCCATTGTCCGTTCTCCTTATAGGTTAGATGGTGGTTGTGTAAAAGCTCCATTGGACATGAATTTGGGGTACCCAGCTCAACCTCGTTCATGTCGTCCGGCAACAAGAAATGTGCGTACCCGAAAAATGCCCACTGCTCCTCGCGAGTTATGCCTGGCTGCCGCCGGGTTTCCAGCATTCGAGGAGTTTGATCAGCTCCAGAATCGTCTGGTGGGTTGGCACCTTGATCCCGACCTCTTCGGCATAGCGGCAGATTTCGCCATTCTGGGCGTCGATCTCGGTGGCAACCTCGTTGAGCATATCCTGCAGCATGGAGGAGAGGTTGTTGGAACTGGTGGAGCAGACTTCCTCAAGCAGTTCGTATAAATTATCAGAGACAAGGTCGATGCCCTTGGCCAGGGCGACCGCCCGGCCTTCATCGACAAGGCGTTTCATGAGGGATACCGATTCTGCCTTCGAGGTCAGCGAGCCATTGGGTACCTGGAGAATTGCCGACACCGGATTGATGGCCGCATAGATGATGACCTTGCACCACAGTCTGCCGAAGATCCTTTTAACCATCTGGGTATCGATGCCGCACTGGTTAAAGACCTTGTCGATTGCCTCAAGCCGGGGGGTGATGGCGCCGTTCTTCTCACCGATATAGGTTTTGGCAAAGCCGCCTTTTTTTACCCGGCCATCACTGAGGGCGGTTCCGGACATGAAGGTAATGCCAAGGAGGATATTCTTTTCCGGAACAATCTTGCCGGCGGTCTCAAAATTACCAAGGCCGGTCTGGATGCACAGAAGCGGGCAGGTGTCGGAGATAAGGTGCGCCACGTCCTGTACAGCGGTTTGGGTTGCTTGGGATTTGACAAGAAGAAGAACAAGATCCGCCCCGGTAAGTGACTTGGCAGAAGAAAAGGCATTGACCGGAAAGAGTTGCACCTCCTCAGGATGTTCACTGTCCCGGTCAAGAAGGCCAATCCCCTTTGTCTGGAGGGCGCCGAGGGTGTTCCTGTCAATATCGATCAGGGTGATTTCATTTCCCCCCCGCACAAGGAAGGAGCCGAAAAGTCTGCCTATCGCGCCGCTACCGACAATGACAATCCTCATGATGACCTCCAGAAGAAAGTATCAGGGTGGAGACTTGCAGGCGCAGCCCCCCACCCAAGATGATCAAATGGCATAGAGAGGACATGGGCACCCTAATATCTTGGCAATCCATTTGCTATTTTTAGTAATGAATTCCATGAATGCACACATCCCCCAAGGGTGTTAATTTGTTTTTATAATCTTCATTGTATGCGGAGTTTTGCAGGAATGCAACTGGTGGGGAGAAGAATCCGGTTGGTCTGGAATACTGGTCTTCACCGGGAGTTTTGGCGGGTAAAGGTACCAGGGGATAGCCAGTCCTGTTCATCTGGCGGTGCAGGAAAAAATTGCAGAAATCAGAGTGAAATGGTAGCCTTGCATAGTGGGATTTCAGCATCCCAAGATAGGGATGCGCTTCTGGTCACTGAAGGAGGCGTTTTCCAGTTACCGTCGCCTGACAATCACCGTACCGCCTATGTGGACTATTGCATCGAATAAGGTTGTGATCGATCTCTTCAGCGCCGGCTTTGCCCTTGGTAAATGCTTGGCCATGCTTGTTTCAAAAGCTGTTTTTCTGTTTTATGAAACCTCGGATAAGCCAAATGGAACGAACATTACTGAGTTTACAATACACTGATGTGCACACTACCGGCATCCATTCAGAGGATTGAGTTGATGGCGGCAAACATGTGGTGGAGCTATGCGGCAATGTCCTAAGCTATTGCCCGTAGCACGGTTGTCAAACATTGGTAAACAACAGCAACGGAGGATTTGTCATGGGTGACAAAGGTGGAAAAAAGGATAAAGAAAAACACCAGAAACAGGTAAACGAAAAACATAAACAAAGCGATAAAAAGAAGGCCGAAAAACAACCGGTAAAAAAGGTTTAACCCCGGTAAACGGCGTTTTGCCGATGGCTCCCCGCGGAGTGCCGCTTCCATGCGGCACTTCCTGCCGTCGGTGAAGGGAGGAGAACGCTCTTCCGGAATGCCCTCTTGCAATGAAGGAATGTTTAGCTCGGGGGCGATGAGACTATGTTGATTTTTGGCAGAAACCTACGGACACGTACGCTGTTCAATCTATAATTACCGGTGTACGTGTTTATCTTTATAGGCAATTTCCTACACCGGAAAAAAGACTATGAAAAAAGTGGAATACCGAGAACTTGCCCTAAAGATCCTGCCGTGGGTCTGCGCCAGCTGTGGCCGTGACTTTACGGGGAAAAAATTGCGGGAGTTGACGGTTCACCACAAGGACCACAATTACAGGAATAACCCGCCCGACGGCAGTAATTGGGAGCTTCTATGCGTTTATTGCCATGATAATGAACACTCTCGCTCCCTGGATGCAGAATGGCTGCCCACCGAAAACCCAGACCATGAGAAAGGTCCAACCACGACCCACACACCCTTTGCCGGTCTTGAAAAGCTCTTAAAAAAGTAATTCTGATTCGAAATCAAGGATGAACTGTATCTACGGCGCTGTGCTGCACTCTTTTGCAGTGCTGCCACCCCCCCACTGGCCGACTGCCCTATAGAGATTATTTTTCTCGTTTTTTTAAAAAATAGTTATATCATTGGCCACAGCACGGGCAGGTTCTCTTTGGCACTGCTCCTGTTGTGCTTACTTTGTTGTTTAACAGCCTAATCCCACTAAGGAGTACGCCTTTCTAAACGAAAAATCTTTGCCGTCCTCGTGCAAGGAGTTTCTCGAAGAGGCGAGCCTCAATTTGTAAAGGATGGGAACGGGGGAACCACGTTGTTGGGGCGTATCACCGGATTATCGGTGTAGGGCAAACTCTTCGGCCCGAGCCCGTCAGCTAACCTCGTAGGCATCGAAGGGAGAGCTTTCTCTGGTTTGTGGAGGCTTTTCCCGTCACCATTAAACTAGAGATTTTCAGCCATATGCAAGCTACGTCCGCCGCTACTGGGTCGGCTGATTTGCCCAGTACAGGTCATGGTCCTGCCGGTCTTGGCCGTGCCAGCCTTTCCCTTGCAGCGCTCGGGATAATTTATGGCGATATTGGCACCAGCCCCCTCTATACCATCAAAGAATGTTTCTCCGGATCTCACGGAATGGATGTTACCGAGGCCAACGTTCTCGGCATCATGTCGATGGTTTTCTGGTCGCTGATTATTATCGTCAGCCTCAAATATGTGATATTCGTATTACAGGCCGACAACAAAGGCGAGGGTGGTACCTTTTCTCTGCTTGCGACCCTGCGCGGCAAGCTCAAGCAAAATAAACGGAAATGGGCGGTGCTGACCATCCTTACCGCGACAGGGGCATCCCTGTTGTACGGAGACGGAGTGATCACTCCGGCGATCTCGGTTCTCTCGGCGATAGAGGGCATCAATATGGCCACCGATGCCGCTGCCCACTACGTGGTACCGATCACCGTGCTGATCCTGGTAACGCTCTTTGCCATCCAGAGGTACGGTACCGCGGTGATCGGCCGATTGTTCGGACCGGTGATGGTGATCTGGTTCTGCACTCTGGGAATTCTGGGGTTGAAGGCGATTCTCAAACAGCCTCAGATCCTCGCTGCCCTCAACCCGTATCACGCCTTCCATTTTTTCTCCATCAACCACATTCATGGTATTGTATCCTTGGCCTCGGTGGTGCTATGTATCACCGGCTGCGAGGCACTCTATGCCGATATGGGCCATTTCGGCCGCTTTCCCATCCGCCTCACCTGGTACGGCATTGTTCTGCCGGGGCTGCTGCTCAATTATCTTGGCCAGTGCGCCTTGCTTCTCGAGGATGCGGGCATCGCCACGGTCAACCCATTTTTCGCTCTGGCGCCGAAAACGCTGTTATATCCCCTGGTAGGTCTTGCCACCATATCGACAATCATTGCTTCCCAGGCGATGATTTCCGGGGTGTACTCACTGACCCAGCAGGCCATCCAGCTGGGTTTTGCTCCCCGCATGCGGATTCTTCATACCTCGCAATTTGCCAAGGGACAGATCTATATGCCGACGGTGAACTGGATGGTCATGCTGGCCACCCTGTCGCTGGTGCTGATCTTCCAGGAGTCCAGCAAGCTTGCCGCCGCATACGGCTTTGCGGTTACCGGTACCATGACCATCACCACACTGCTGTATTTTCAAATCACCAGGTATAAATGGCAGTGGCCGCTATGGCAGAGTGCGCTTCTATTGGCCCTTTTCTTGTTCTTTGACAGCGCCTTTCTCGGGGCGAACCTGCTGAAAATAGTCGATGGCGGGTGGATCACCATCTGCATAGCCACTTTTATAGCGGTGTGCATGGTCACCTGGCGGGACGGACGTGCCCTGCTGGCCAAGTATTACAGCCTGATGCAGCTGCCGGCCGATGTGTTTTTAAAAGATATTGCCGAGCATAGCCCTTCCCGGGTTGCGGGTACCGGGGTCTTCATGTCAATATCGCCGGAAGGCATCCCCCACACCCTTGTTCACTACCTGAAGCATACGGAATCACTTCACAAAAGGATTCTCCTCGTTTCGATTGTCTTGGCGGAAACCCCGACTGTGCCCGCCAAAGACCGATTGGCGGTACAGGAGCTTGGGCAAGGGTTTTACCGGATTTTAGCCAGCTATGGTTTTATGGAAACGCCGAACATGCAAAAAATCATTGAGTTGCTCAATGATAAAGGGGTGCCGGTGGATATCTATTCAAGCTCTTTCTTCCTTGGCCGGGAAACCATTCTTCTTTCCGGTTCGTCCCCCATGGCGCAATGGCGCAAACATTTGTTCAACTTCATGTCACGAAACTCGTGGAACGCCACCTCGTTTTTTAACCTGCCGCCGGATCGGGTGGTTGAATTGGGCAATCAGGTTGAACTGTAAAGGGTGCGCGGCAGAGCGCACCCCCCCCCTCCTTGCAGGGCATTTTAACAGGAGGCTTTCTTGACCAGCTGAAAGTATTCCTCCGTGCTCGGCAGACGGCCGAGAAGACCGGCAATGGCCGCCATCTCGGTTGAGCCGAGATAGACCTGCGCCCCGTCCCCCAGGCGGTTATCAAAGTTGCGGGTCGATGTCGAGAACACCGTCGACCCCGGTTGGACCCGCGCCTGATTGCCCATGCACAGACTGCAGCCGGGGATCTCCACCCGGCAACCCGCCTGGGCGAAGGTGGCGAGACTGCCGTCGTCTTTTATGGCGTCGCGGTCCATGCGCGTTGAGGGGGCAAGCCACATCCGGGCCTTGGCGTAACCGGCGCCGTTCAATAGCTGGGCGGCATTTTTCATGTGGGCAAGATGGGTCATGCATGAGCCGATAAAAGACTCGTCGATGGCTGCCCCGGCAACGGCGCTCAAGGGCCGGATATCGTCCGGGTCGTTCGGGCAGGCGAGGAGCGGTTCGGTGATGCGGGTAAGATCGATTTCCAGGGTGGCCAGGTACTCGGCGTGGTTGTCACGGCGCAACAGCTCGGGTTTTTTCAGCCAGTTCTCCATTGCCTCGATCCGCCGCGCCAGGGCGTCGGCATCGGTATAGCCATCCGCCAGCAGTTGGCGAAGCAGCACGACATTGGCGGTGACATTGGCCACCACCGCGGCAAGCGGCAGGGCAGCGGTGCAGGCGGCAGCATTGCGCTCGGCCGAGGCGTCGGTTACTTCAAAGACCTCCTCGACGCTGAGGTCATCGACGCCCTCAATCTCCAGGACAGTCCCTGCAAAGATGTTCTTTTTGCCCTTTTTGGCGACGGTCAGCAGGCCCTTTTCGATAGCGAAATAGGGGATGGCGTTGACCATATCGCGGACGGTGATCCCTGGCAGGCGTTTGCCGGTAAAGCGCACCAGCACCGAGGGCGGCATTTCAAGCGGCATGAAGCCGAGGGCCGCGGCAAAGGCGACGAGGCCAGATCCCGCCGGAAAGGAGATGCCGAGGGGAAAACGGGTGTGGGAGTCACCGCCGGTACCGACGGTATCGGGGACGAGCATGCGGTTCAGCCAGGGGTGGATGACGCCGTCACCCGGCTTCAGCGCCACTCCGCCGCATCTGACAGCGGTCTCGCCCATGCTTTGCCAGCGGCCGAGGTCCGACTTTTTCGGATAGGCGGCGGTATGGCAGAAGGACTGCATAAAGAGCGGGGCCTTGAAGCGCAGGCAGGCCAGTTCCTCAATCTCTTGCATGGTCATTGGCCCGGTGGTGTCCTGGGAACCGACGGTGGTGATTCTCGGTTGGCAGACTGTTCCCGGCAAAACCCCCGGCAGGCCGCAGGCGCGGCCGATCATCTTTTGCGCCAGGGTGTAGCCTTGGCCTGGCTTCGGGGCCGGGTTGGTGGTGGTGACGAAGATCTGCGGTTCGGCAAGGCCCAGGACTTTGCAGGCGGCGGCGGTGAGGCTTCTGCCGATGATCAGGTTGAGCCTGCCGCCGGCCCGGTATTCGTCGAGGAGGCTTGGTGGCGGCGGGTCCAAAGTGATCTCTTTGCCGGCCGTGGTGGTCAGCTTAAAGGTAGTGAGATCAAGGATAATCTCCTCGCCGGTTGCCAGTTCGCGGACATCACCGGCCAGGGCCAGGGTTCCGGCGTCACGGGCGGTGGCATAGAAAATCGGGGCGATGGTGCTGCCGAGGACGACTCCGCCACGGCGCTTGTTGGGGGTGTAGGCGATGTCGTCGCCGATATGCCAGGCCAGGGAGTTGATCGCCGATTTGCGTGACGACCCGGTGCCGACAACGTCACCCGTGAAGGCAACCGAGTGCCCAGATTTCCGCAGTTCGGCGATTTTTTCGATACCGCCGGGAAAGCGGGTCTTGCCGAAGAAGGTGGCATGCAGGGGGATATCCGCCCGCGATTGGGCCTGGTTGCCGGGTGAGAAGTCGTCGGTGTTGATCTCGCCGTCGACCTTATAGACAGTGAGATGCATGGTCACCGGTACCGCCGGGCTTGCGGTAAACCATTCGGCGGCTGCCCAGGATTTGACGACCGCCAGGGCGTGGCTGTTGGTCTTGGCCAGTTCCGCTACCCGGTCGAAGGCCTCATAGACCTTGATCAGTCCTTTAAGCGCCTGGGCGGCGTCGGCCGCGGCTGCTTCGACTTCGAGAAGACGCACCAGGGCGGCAACATTGTAGCCGCCGCCCATGGTCCCCAGCAGTTCGATGGCCTTTTGCGGTACCAGTATAGGACTTTTTGTCTTGCCGAGGGCCACGGCCTCCAGCCATTCGGCCTTCACCCGGGCGCCCTTGCCTACTCCGGGTTCAATCCGTTCCCGCAGCAACTTGAGGAGAAAATCGCTTTCCGGGTGTTCATCTTCCAGAAGCGCCGTCACATCGTGCACCTGGTTCTCGGTAAGCGGTAGGGGCGGGACGGACATGGTATCTCTTGCAAGCGCGGTGTTTTTATAATCTGTGATCATGGGCGTTTTCACTTTTGAATGGGTAAAAAGTAGTGTGAGACCCTTTGCGCCAAGCCTCCGGTTTTGCCAGAGGGCCGGTTTATCGGGCTCAGGTTTAATGGAGAATCGGCTACCTATACCCTATCCAGCGATAGAAAAGCCAAGAAAAAGAAAGGCACGGTGAAGGGTGTCTGCGCTGAGGGGTGCCGATTGCCACAAAAAAATTGCAAAATCACACCTGACCGGGTAGTTTAGCCCGCACAAAGGGGAATGGCATTGAATCGGGATAGCCATTATGTGTTATATTCCTCGTGGCGGCTGTCTTTTCGCCACCTTTCCCCGGTCACTTACCTCCGGTTTTTCCAGATATTTGCCATGGTTTTCAGTTCAATCGTTTTCCTTTTTCTCTTCCTGCCGCTGGTATTGGTCAGCTACTACCTGTTACCGCACCGGTGGCGCAACCTCCAGCTTCTTCTGGTTAGCCTGTTCTTTTATGCATGGGGCGAGGGGATTTATACCGCCGTCATGCTTACCTCGATTATTGTCAATTATTTTATCGGCCGTGCCTTTACCAACAAGACCGGCAGGGCTCGCAAGCGACTTCTCGCCTTCGGTGTCTTTCTCAATCTGCTGCCTTTGCTTTTTTTCAAGTATTCTCCGTTTATCATGAAAAATCTCGGGGCACTTGTCTCTTTGCCTCCCGCCGCCGGCCAGTGGTCGGTGCATCTGCCCCTGGGAATATCTTTTTTTACCTTTCAGATCATCTCGTATCTGGTTGACGTGTATCGGGGTACGATTGCCCCGCAAACCAACCTCCCGAAACTTGGACTATTCAAGGCCCTCTTCCCACTGCTCATAGCCGGGCCGATTGTACGTTATAAGGATATTTACTTCCAGCTTGGTGTCCGTAAGGTCACTCTTGCCGGCTTCTCCCACGGTATTGAACGATTTATCCTTGGCCTTGGTAAGAAGGTCCTTTTGGCCAATCCCCTCGGGCAGATGGCCGATGCGGTATTTTCCCTGCCGACGCAGGAGCTGTCGACCGCTGCGGTTTGGATTGGTGCTACCAGTTATATGCTGCAGATCTATTTTGACTTTTCCGGGTATTCCGACATGGCTATTGGCCTTGGCAGGATGTTCGGCTTTACCTTTCTCGAAAATTTCAACTTCCCTTATATTTCCAAATCTATCCAGGAGTTCTGGCGGCGCTGGCATATCTCTCTGTCGACCTGGTTCAGGGACTACCTGTATATCCCGCTGGGTGGCAATCGCCGGGGGGATACGGCCACCGCGGTAAATCTTCTCATCGTTTTCACTATTTGTGGACTGTGGCATGGGGCGAGCTGGAATTTTCTGGTATGGGGCCTGTTTCACGGCTTTTTCCTTGCCCTGGAACGGGGCCGGTTCGGGACTGTCCTGAAAAGCACACCGGCATTTGTCCGGTTATCGTACGCGCTCCTGGTTGTCCTTGTCGGCTGGGTGTTTTTTCGTGCCGAATCGATGGATTATGCCGGAAAGTTTATCGCGGTGATGTTCGGTTTTGCGGCGACCGATATTCTCAATTACAAGGTGTTCTCGCAGCTCACTCCACATTTTTACAGCGTCTATCTGTCAGCGATAGTGTGCTGCACACCGCTTTTTTCCAGCATTTACTTTCGCGGCTCACAGGGCGATGCTGCCGCGATCGCCACCGGTAGCGGGGTGGTAGGTATTGTCAAGACCGTACTCCTTGGCGCGCTTCTTATGCTCAGTGTCAGTTCTCTGGCGACTGGGGCGTATAATCCATTTATATATTTCAGGTTTTAGGCATCGTGCAAGCGTCGATGAAAAATTGGAAATCAGCGCCGTTGGCCATACTCTTTGTGCTCTTCATCTTCACCCCCGCTACGGTGATGATAACTGGCGATAAAGCCAAGGTATCTTTCGAAGAAAAGCGGCAATTGGCGGAGCTTCCGGCACTCAAGCCGACCCTTGCGTCGTTACAGGCCTTTCCTGCAAAGTTCGATGCATATTTTAACGATCATTTTGGTCTGCGATCGACTTTTGTCAGGATGTACAGCCAGATACTGGTAACGGTCTTCCGGACATCGCCCAAATGGCTGGTGGTTATCGGTAAAGAAGGCTGGCTGTTTTTTGCCGGCGATAATGAGCTTGTCGATTTCACCGGATTTCAATACAGGGAAATGGAGACCCTGCAACGGTGGAAGCAGGTCCTTGAAGACAGGAAGAACTGGCTTGCTGCCCAGGGCATCCACTATCTTTTTCTGATCCCACCAAACAAATCAATGATCTATCCGGAGTTTCTGCCGGAGAGAATCAGCAGCAGACAGCGGGTGAACACCCTGGAAAGATTTCAGGAGGTACTGGCCTCTGACCCGGCGTTTCCAGGAAACATCGACCTCCGGCCGGTGCTTCTTGCTGCAAAAGAAAAGGAGCGAATCTATCACAAGTCCGACACCCACTGGAATGCGGTGGGAGGATATGCCGCCTATTCGGCGATCATGACCCACCTTGGTAAGGAACTGCCTGGGCTTCAACCCCTCCCCCGCGAGGAATTTGAGGAAAAGATGGGTGTTTTACAGGGGGGGGATATGTCTCTTCTTCTCAATCTGCGGGATTTGTACCACGAGCCGAACCCGATTCTCGTTCCCCCCCAATCGATGACGCCCGGCCACTGGCAGAAGGTCAAATTCGAGACCATGAAGGCTATCGGGCAGCAGCGCTTTCGAACCGGGAAGCTTATTGTTAATGGCATGGAAGGCAGGGATCTGACGGCGATCTTTATCTGCGATTCATTCGGCTCGGCCCTGTCGGATCTATTGGCCATGCACTTTAAGAAGATCATCCGCGTCAACGATGCTCGTTTCGAAGATGTTACCGATTTGATTCGCAAGGAAAAACCGGATGTTGTTATTGATCTGAATGTCGCCCGGCGGATGGATATTGCTCTTGGAGTGAGCCAGGAACTTCTGGGGCCGATGGTTGACAGGCAACTCTTGGAAACCAAGCCAACCCTCGATATTACTGACGAAAATCTTCAATCCCATCTGCTTGCCAGCGAAGATTTACGCATCGACAAGACCCACAAAAACGGTATAGCCCTTGAAGCGACGGGCGGCGATCCGCAGTTGCTCCTCTCTGCGGGCAACCGCCTGTCAAGCCGGGTTGTCAATATCAAATGCGTCATTGACAGCCCGGTGCAAACGACTTTTGCCTTCTACTATAAAACCCCTGGCGACAAGGCTTTTTCCGGGAAGAACCTCTATACCGCGCAACTGGAGCGGGGAGAGAACACCATCCATTTTCGGATCTATACCCCCATCCGTCTTGACGCCTTGCGGATCGATCCGGGCTCCGCTGTCGGCCAATATGTCCTCCGTCAGTTCACTCTGGTCGAGACCCCTTAAGTATACCTATTTAGGGGCTTCACCCAATCCGTTAAAACAATCCCTCTAGGGAATAAGGATCGAGCTCCCCGTTGTCTTTCGCTCTTCAAGATCGCGGTGGGCCCGGGCAGCGTCGCGCAGGGGGTATTCCTGCCTGATCTGGCTTTTTACCGCCCCGGCGCTAACGACCGCAAAAAGATCGGCGGCGTGGGCCAGGAGATCCTCGCGCCTGGCAGTGTAGTGCATCAGGCTGGGCCTGGTCAAAAACAGCGAGCCCTTCTGGGCAAGAAGACCGATGTCAAATGGTCCCAGAGGGCCGGAGGACTGGCCAAAGGAAACCATGGTGCCCATGGGCCGCAGACAATCAAGGGACTTCATAAAGGTCGATCGGCCGATCGAGTCGTAGACCACATCCACTCCTTGTCCTTTGGTGAGTTCTTTCACCCGGGCGGCAAAATCCTCCTGGCCGTAGAGGATGGTGTGGGTGCAGCCGTTTGCCTCGGCCTGGCGGGCCTTCTCCGGGCTGCCGACCGTGCCGATGGTGGTGGCGCCGAGGTGCCTTGCCCACTGGCAGACCAGTGAGCCGACACCGCCGGCCGCCGCATGGATGAGCAGGGTAGTTCCAGGACCAACCGGATAACAGCCTTTCAACAGATAGCGCGCCGTCATGCCCTGCAGCATGATACTTGCCGCATCGCGGCTGGTAATGGTCTCGGGCAGTTTAACCAGCCGGTGGGCGGGGATGCAGCGTACCTCGGCATAGGCCCCCGGTGGTACGCCGGCGTAGGCGACCCGATCACCTTTTTGGAAATCGCTAACCCCGTCACCGACCTCCTCAACCAGGCCGGCCCCTTCAAGTCCGGGGGTTGCCGGAAGCGCTGGCAGGGGATACAGGCCGCTGCGGTGGTAGACGTCGATAAAATTGAGACCGATGGCCTCATGGACCAGCCGCACCTCTCCCGGCCCCGGTGGCCCTGGATCATAAGCTTGCCATTGAAGGACCTCCGGGCCGCCGGTCGAATACATTCTGATTGCATGGGGCATGGACTTTCTCCTCGGTGAAATTTTGGCGGGTGGCGATATTCCTGTCTCCATATGGTGCAACAGGGTTGCCGGCCCGTCAAGCCGGCAATCCTTTCTTTAATCCCGTTTTCTACACTCTGGTTGTCGCGAAAAATTTAAGAATCCCCTACGTCATCATGGAAATTTTATGATAGTCTTCAAGGGATGCCGGTTTTTTAGGAAAGGAGAACGCCATGTCGTCAAGTATCGAAGAGGCCGTACAACGAACCAATCTGTCACTGTCAAATCAGATGGAGATGCTCGTCTTCCGCCTGACCGATAAGCAGCTCTACGGCATAAATGTCTTTAAGATCATCGAGATTGTCGAATGTCCGAAACGAATCGATCGCATGCCCGAGTCGCATCCGGCGATCCGTGGTGTTGTCGACTTTCGCGGTAAGGCAATTGTCGTCATCGATTTGTCGCAGGCGGTAGGGTTGCCGGCCAAAAACACCGTCGACGAGCTGGCCTATCTCATCATCTGCGAATATAACCGGCAGCTCACCGCCTTTATCATCGACTCGCCGGATACCCTGATGACCAGGAGCTGGAGCGATATCCACAAACCCAAGGGGGTGCGGGCCAAATCCCTGGTGGCGATTGCCTATAATGACGACAACGAGGCGGTCATGCTCCTCGATATTGAAACAATTTTGGTCGAGGTGGTAGGTCTTGACAAGGGCCTGGATGGACCGGCGCGCACCGGTGACAGCCGTGACTGGTCGTCACTTCGCATTCTGCTGGTGGATGATTCGCGAACCGCCCTGCTCATGCTGCAAACCCTCCTCGATACGCTGGGCTGCAAATATACCTCCGTGCAGTCGGCATCGGAGGCACTCGACTTTCTCGGGTCCGGTCAGGGAGAAGGCCGGGTTCCGGTCGACATGGTCATCTCCGACATTGAAATGCCCGGTATGGACGGTTTCACCCTGACCCGGACGATCCGGGAGATCCCGGCCTTCCGGGATCTGAAGATCATGCTGCATAGTTCGATGAGCAACCCCACCAATCTGATCAAGGCAAAACAGGTCGGTGCCAATGATTTTGTCGCCAAATTTGATCCGGCCTTCCTTGCCGAACGTATCGCCACCTTATGCGGATTGGCGCCCTGATAGCCGACAGGGGAGAGAAAGAGCTGTTTTAAAAACCTTTGTGTTACCAAACGGTAACAGGAGAGCCCGCTTGTGCTACCGGTTGGTAGCGATTGGCCGTTACGGTCCGTCGCTTTCCCTTCTGTTGCCGCTACTTGCGTTCTGGAATGTATTTTGCTTCAATGGGGGAACTGATTTTTTAGGAGAGTCGGTACTGATTAACAATCAAAGGAGGAAGGAATGAAGACATCGAAGAAGCTGTTGCGTGCCACCCTGGCGACGTTTGCCTCGCTTGCCCTGCTGAGCTCACCGTATCTGGCCGGTGCGGCCGATCAAAAAGCTGAGAGCAAGAATCCGGTGGTGAAGGAAAAGGGTGTTGAGGCGAAAAACGAGGAGTGGGCGAAGCACTATCCCCGCCAGTACGCCACCTGGAAAGAGACCAGCAAGAGTGAGGAGCTGACGGACATGCTGAAGAAAAAGCCGCAGCTGCCGGTACTCTGGGCCGGCTATCCCTTCGCCAAGGATTATAACGCCCCGCGCGGTCACTTTTATGCCATTCAGGACAACGTCAACACCCTGCGTACCGGCGCGCCGGTAAGCCCGATCACTGGCCCGCTGCCCACCGCCTGCTGGACCTGTAAGTCGCCCGATGTGCCCCGTTTGATTCAAGAAGTCGGTGAGAAGGAATATTTTACCGGGAAATGGGCAAAATACGGCAGTGAGGTGGTCAATCCGATCGGCTGCGGCGATTGCCACGACAGCAAGACCGGTGAGCTGACCCTGACCCGCGATTATCTGAAACGCGGTCTTGCCGCCACCGGAGTCGATGTCGCCAAGGTCAGCAAGAGCGATATGCGTTCACTGGTTTGTGCCCAGTGCCACTCCGAGTACTACTTCAAGAAGACTGAAGAGGCCGATGCCAAAGGTGACAAGAAGGTCACCATGACCGTCACCTTCCCGTGGGATAAAGGCTTCAAGGGTGAGGATGTCGAGGCCTACTACGATGCCATCAATTTCTCCGACTGGACCCACGCCATCAGCAAGGCGCCGATGCTCAAGGCCCAGCACCCTGACTATGAGCTGTTCGTCAGCGGCATCCACGGCCGCCGCGGCCTGTCCTGCGCCGACTGCCATATGCCGACGAAGAAGGACGGCGACGTCACCTTCTCCGACCACCGCATTGCCAGCCCGCTCGACGGCAACATCGCCAACACCTGTCTGAACTGTCACGACCAGTCGGAAGAAGAGTTCAAGGACTGGCTGACCATCAAGCTGCAGCGCAAGGACGAGCTGATGGATCTGGCGATGAACGGTTTGGCCAAGGCCCACCTTGAGGCCGGCAAGGCCTGGGAAGCCGGTGCTACTGCCGAGGAGATGAAGGACATTCTCCAGGACATCCGGCATGGCCAGTGGCGCTGGGATTATTCCATCGCCGGACATGGCAGCTACTTCCATAACCCGGAAGAGACCCTGCGTCTTCTCGCCCAGGCGGGTGACAAGGCCCAGCAGGCTCGGGTGAAACTGGCGGCGGTGCTCGCCAAGCACGGGGTGGTTGGCTATCAGGTTCCCGATTTCTCCACCAAGGAGAAGGCGCAGGCCCTGGCCGGAATCAATATGGAGAAAGAGATAGCCGAGAAACAAGCCTTCAAGGGTGCCCTCCTCCAGGAATGGAATAAGGAAGCGGTGGCTAAAGGCCGGTTGAATATGGATTCGCGCAAAGGTATGAGCGACAAGAGTTCCTACACCAAATAAAGGGCAATTGCCCAGCCAGCCAACCGTCCGGCGCAGCGTTCACACAGCTTGCGCCGGGCGGTTTCATTTTTCCCCGCAGTCCTCGATTTGCCGCTTGCCCAGCTTCCAGCCTTTGAACTCCACGCAGAGGATAACATTTCCCGTCACCAAGCAAATCCATGACGAGGCAATCCCCACCCTGCAAAAGCCCTTCAGCACCTACGACCTTGCCTGCAGGATCGCCGGGATATCCGGAGGATAAAGGTCCTGGACTATTCTCCGGTAAAATCCTCCAAGGCCTTGCGCAGTTCCTGAACGATTGCCAGGGCGTCAATCTCCTCGCCGGCATCAATGCTGTTTTGCAGTTTTTCCGCAAGCCCTGCCTCTTCATGGAGGCGAAGATTGAGGAGAAGTCCTTTTAAAGAGTGGGCGAGGGAACGCAGTTCCGGCAAATTTCCAGTGATTGCAGCGTCAAACATCTTGGCCAGGGTGTCTTGGGTAACGGTACTACTGCTCCGCAGCAGGCCGGAAATTTTCTCGTCGTCCAAGGAGTAGGCGGCGGCAAGGTTGTGCCTGGCCCTTTCATACAGGCTGCCGGGGCGGTATCCAGCTTCTATGGAGGGACCGGCCTCGGTGTTTGCCGCCGGTTTCGGCACCGTAGCAACCACACGCTGCTGGAGAACCGCTGCTACTTGGTCCGGCATGAAGGGCTTGGTCAGGTAATCGTCCATCCCGGCCAGCAGGCATTTTTCCTTGTCGCCACGCATGGCATGGGCGGTCAGGGCGATAATTTGCTGATGCCGTCCGTGCAGGCGATCCCGCAGATTGCGTTCAATTCCTTCGGGGATGGGCCGCACGAGGCGGCTGCCGGTCTCGCAGCTACGAATGATCTGGGTCGTGGTAAAGCCATCGAATTCAGGCATTTGAATATCCATGAGGACGACGTCGACCTCCACTTCGCCGAGTTTTTGCAGGGCGTTCATGCCGTTTTCGGCGGTGGTCACCGAGTGCCCTTCATTCTCAAGCACCATCCGCGCCAGATCCCTGTTCACCTCGCTGTCCTCAACCAGCAGGATGTGCAGGCAGCGGGCATGTGCCGCCTCGGGATCAACCGGTGTTTCCTGGGCTATTTTTTCCTCTGCGGCCGGTTCATCAAACAGCAGGGTAAAGATAAAGGTGCTCCCCACGCCAACCTCGCTGGTTACCATAATATCACCACCCATCAAGTGGCAGAGCTTTCTGCTGATGGCCAGGCCGAGCCCCGCCCCCTGATGTCTTCTGGAGATTGACTCGTCGCTCTGGGAAAATCTGTCAAAGATCATTTCCAGGTGTTCCTCGGCAATGCCGATACCGGTGTCGCGGACGGTAAAACTGAGACGAATTTGTCCCGCCGTCTCGCCGGTTTTTTTGATCTCCAGACTGACCAGCCCCCTCTTGGTGAATTTTACCGCATTACCAAGCAGATTGAGGAGGATCTGGCGCAGGCGCATCTGATCGCCCCGGATGAAATCCGGGACATTTTCAGCAATACCGTAGCCTACCTCCAGGTTTTTCCCCTCGGCCAGAACCGACACCGATTTCATGGTCGACTGCACCAGGGAGTGGAGGGAGAAGGTGTGGTTGTCGAGATCGAGCTGACCGGCCTCGATCTTCGAAAAATCGAGGATATCGTTGATCACCGACAGCAAAGAATCGGCGGAGGACTTCACCGCTTCAAGCAGTTTCTGCTGCTCGGGGTTTTCACTGCGGTCGAGGGCGAGTCTGCTCATGCCGATGATGGCGTTCATCGGGGTCCTGATCTCATGGGACATATTGGCGAGGAACATGCTCTTGGCCTTGTCCGATTGTTCGGCACTTTCCTTGGCGGTACGGATTTCAGTTATCGAATCCTGGATATTATCCGACATTTCGTTGAAGGCATCCGCCAGCTGGGCAAGCTCGTCACGGCTGGTAACCCGCAGCCGCGCCTCGAAGTTTCCCGCCTGAAAGCGTTTTATGCCATCGATAATCGCGGTAATCTTGCCGGTAAAGGTCGATGCCATCCAGATGGCAATGAGGACGACCGCTACCACCATCAAGGCGGTTGAAATGGTCAGGTTACTGATGGTGGTACCAAGTAGAGAATCGATGAGTTGCAGGATGCCGGTCTTTCTTTGATCGAGGTTTTCCTCATATTCCTTGGTGAGGGCATTGATCCGGGTGCCGGTTTCGGTGGCAGCGGCATGAAACTCGTCGACATTGGCGCCGATGGTCACATATCCGAAGCCTCGCGGGGTGTTTTTGTACATCCCGGTGAAGTAGGGAATGGTCGCGGCGGTGGTCAGCTTCCACAGGCCGCTCCAGAGGATAAGAAAGGATCCCGACCCGCCGTGCTGGGTCAGGTCATTCCAGCCGGTGCATTGCGGTGCGAAGTCGAGATAGCGGCAGTCAAGCCCGAGCATCCCGGCGTCGGTGAGCTGTTTGGCTGGTTTTTTCTGCAGTGACTGCTGCTGAAATCGCGGGGCCAACTGCTCGAATTTGCTGAATGATTTGCCCTGACTCAGCCACAGCTGGTAATGCTCGGAGGGCAGCCAGGGCACTGCCTGTTCGCCGGTCTCAGGGTCATAGCCGACAATAAAGTAGTCGCGGGCATGGGAGATATTCCGCCCGGCAAAGTCCCACATGAAGGCATAGTTGCCGGCACCGGCATCGGAGATATCCGAGTACCGCTCATCGGTCGGCATCAGATGATCCGTAAATTCCATGACATGGGTGTGGTCAAGGGCTAGGGTGACATAACCGATTCGGGTGCCGTCCCGATACACCGGGCAGGCCCAGCGAATGATGCCCTGGAACCGCTTGCCCCTCGGGTTTTCCTTGCCGGCGTAGCCGGCTTTTTCCGGTTCAAAGGGGATGTTTTTCTTCTCTGCCGCGGCTGGGGTATAGGGGCCGATGACCGGCGAGGGCAGATACGGGCCGATGACCTGCGAGACGTAAATCTCCCCCTGGAGCAGCTTGGTGAGCTCGGCGAAGTAGGTCTCGGCGCGGCACCAGGTGTTTTCCGGTTTGGAGACGTCACGCAATTCCCTGCCGAGGAGGCTGGAGTTGGAGACCTTGATCTTCTCCTGGCCTTGCAGATCAATAAAGGTGATTTCGTGGTACAGCGGCAGTTTCAGCGAGATTGGAAAACGTTGTGGCTGGCGATAGTGGAAATCCCTTTCGTTGTCGGCAGTCGAGGCGGAGACATTCGGGGCAGGCTCGGTGTCATCCGGGGGAGGGACCCATTGGTTGCCGTCCTGATTGAGTACCCAGTCCCGGTGAAAGATGACCTTTTTCAGGCGCATTGCCAGGAATTGCTGGTAATTCGATGTATCAACCGGCAATTCCGAGGCGAGAAGGATGTCATTATCCCGGGCATGGAGAAAATCGGCCACTGCCAGGGCGGTATCGGTGGTCAGCCGTTCGATTGCCTCTCGCGATTTCAGGTCGAGGGCCCTGACCGAGTTCTCCGAGGCCAGGCCGCCGATGGTGGTCACCAGGTTGCGGGTGTCGCCGACCATTTCTTCCGACTTTTCCTTGACGGTATCGCCGAGCATGCCGATCTGGTTGGCGGCAAAGAGGGCCAGGGCAATAAGCGGCAAGACCTTGATAACGACGAAAATGGCGATCAGTTTCTGGCGGATGCCATAAAAAATCGGTCGTTGCGGTAGCCGGAAGAATCTCCCAGAACCCTGTGATGCGTCAATTTTTGCCTTTTCCTCATCCACCCCGCCGCTCTCCCTTGAAAAAATCTGCTTGTTGTAACTAAGGCAAGGGTATCACAAAGGCGGTGGTAAATTACAGGAAAAAACCGAGAAACAACAATCCGCCCCCGTGGTTATTCCAGGTTGTAGGTCTTCATCTTTTCCCAGAGGTTTTTCCTGCTTATACCGAGGAGTTGCGCTGCCTCGGTGCGGTTGCCGTGGCTTTGTCGCAGGGCGGTTTGCAGGAAGGCCTTCTCGGCGACGGCCAGTTGGGCGCTGAGATTGAGATCGGCGGTGGGCTGGCTCGCTGCCTGGGTGAGTTCAAAGGGCAGGTCGGCGGGGGTGATCTCCGGGCCGCGGCTGAGCACCGAGGCCCTTTCCATGAGGTTGCGCAGCTCCCGGGCATTGCCGGGGAAGTCGTACTGCTTCAGACACTGCAGGGCCTCGCTGGTGATCCGTGCCGAACGGCCGTGCAGGGCGTTGAATTCCTGTAAAAAGGCGGCGCAGAGTTCGTCGATGTCTTCCTTGTGTTCGCGCAGCGGCGGCATTCTGAGCGGAATAACCTGCAGGCGATAGAGGAGATCCTGGCGAAACCGTCCCTCGGTGACTTCTTTTTGCAGATCTTTTGCGGTGCAGGCGAGAATCCGCACATCGACCCGGATCGACTTGCTGCCGCCGACCCGTTCAAACTGGCTTTCCTGCAGGACCCTGAGGAGTTTGGCCTGCAGGGGGCCGGGCAGATCGCCCAGCTCATCGAGAAGCAGGGTGCCGTTGTCGGCCAACTCGAATTTGCCCTTGCGGCGCAGATCAGCACCGGTAAAGGCCCCCCGCTCATGGCCGAACAGCTCGGATTCCATGAGGCCCTCGGGGATGGCTGCACAGTTGATCGAGACAAAGGGTTTGTCACGGCGTGGGCTGGCCTTATGGATGGCCCTGGCCGCCAGTTCCTTGCCGGTGCCCGATTCGCCGGTGATGAGGATGGTGGCATTGGTGGGCGCCGCCTGGGCAATGAGGGCGTAGACCTGCTGCATCACCGGACTCCTGCCGATAAGCTCCTTGTCATGGGTTTGCCGGCAGGTGGCCTCAAGGACCTCGCAGCGGGCCCTGACCGCCTGATGGCTGAGGAGGCGGGTGGCGCGGATGATCAGGTCGTCGAGGTCGAAGGGCTTGAGGATATAATCGGCGGCACCGGTGCGCAGGCAGTTGATGGCATCGTCGATGGAGCCGTAGGCGGTCATGATGATGACGTCGGTCTCCGGATTTTGTTTGCGTACCTGACCGAGGAGGGCAAGGCCGTCCATGCCGGGCATGCGGATGTCGGAGATGATCAGGTTGTACTGATTTCTTTCAAAAAGGGCCATGGCCTTGAGGCCGTCTTCCGCCTCGTCAACCTGCCAGCCGTATTTGCGCAGGCGGTCGTAAATCGAGATGCGCATGATCTCGTCGTCTTCAGCAAGGAGTATTCGTGGCATTGTCGTTGCCCTTCTGGGGGAGGTTTTCGGAGACCTGCAGGGTGATGGTGAAGGCGGTGCCCTGGCCGGGCGTGCTGTCGACGGCAATGCTGCCGTTCATCCGCTGTACCAGGGAATAGGTGACGGCAAGTCCCAGGCCGGTGCCCTCGCCGACGCCCTTGGTGGTAAAGAAGGGGTCGAAGATATGCGGCATGTTTTCCGCCGATATCCCAACTCCGGTATCGATAAAGGCCAGGGTCAGTTGCTCCGCCGATTCATGACAGGTGATGGTCAGCTTACCGCCACTCGGCATCGCCTGGATGGCGTTCAGGCCGATGTTGATGATGATCTGTTTGAGGGCCTCAGCATCAAGCATGTAGTCCCTGGTGACCTTGATACTGGACTCCAGCTGGATGTTTTTCAGTTTGTAGGAAAGGAGCAGGGTGCACTCGTCAAAAAGCACCTGGAGATTCACCCTGCGGATATTCAGCGGCTCGGTCCTGCCGAAGTTGAGGAGTTGGCGCATGATTGTCTCGATCTGCCGGAGGCCCTTGTCAAGGAGGGGCAGATAGCGTTCGACCAGCTGGCGGTCGCCGGGGGTCTCGCGCATCGACTTGACGCAGTTGAGCATGCCGCCCAGGGGGTTGTTGACCTCGTGAGCGATGCCGGCGGTAAGGATGCCAAGGGATGCCATCTTCTCGCTGAGATGGGTCTGGGCCTTGGCCCGCAACAATTCGTCCTGGGATTTCTTCAGCCGGTCGCAAAAGAGCACGAAGGTGCCGCTGACACTATCCAGCTCGTCCTTGAATACCGATGGCAGCAGGTACCTCTCCGGAGGGTCGTCGGGAAATCTTTCCATCGCCTGCGACAGGCCGCGAATTCGCCTGACGATCAGTGATTCGAACATCAGAAACAGGGCGATGGTGACGATCAGGATACTGGCGACACCGATAAAAATCAGCGAGTTGATGTTGCGGGTGATCAAGTCGTGCGCCCAGTTGATGGGGATGGTAATCGACAGGCCGCCGCGGATATCGCCCTCGGCATAGCCGTGTCGGGCGTGGCAGCCGAGGCAGGCCGTACTGACCCGCAGGGGGGCGATGAAGCGTACCACCCGGCCGAGATCGGTTTCGTCGACGCCGATGAACTCCTCGGCCCCTTCGTTAAAGGACTGGAGGGCGGTTCGTTCAAAGTCATCGGGTTGGTTCTCGGAATTGACCGGCTTGAGGCTAGTGACACGGAAATGGCCGAGACCGTCCCGCTTGGCATAAACCGAAAGTTCCCTGGTAATCATTGCTGGGTTGCGCAGGTAGTAGGTTTGCCCTTGGGCGTCGGTTACCTCCGGCAGTTCAAGATAGGGGTTGGGGCCAACTCCTTTGCCTTCAAGGACAAAGAGCCCATTGTGATCAGCCGCCCACTGCCTGGTCAGGAGAATCTGTTTGTAAAGCATCCGTGCCTGCTGCTCCGCCTGTTTGAGGATCATCTTCTCGTCGAAGGCGGCGGTGCGATACAGCATAAAGAGATAGAATGCCGAGATAATGGCGCCGATGAAGATGATGAACTTGCTGCGCAGCGACAGGTGGGTGGTGAAGGGTTTGATCATGAGATTTTCACAATGTCGGTATTAAGAATGGTCTGTTTGTTTTTGTGAAACTGCCGTTGGCTACGATGGGCAGCTGCTCTGAGAGAGGCAATTTTCGCGCCAGCGCATCCATCTATATAAAGGAAGATGGCTGTTTGGGGAAGATGCTATCTCAGGCTTCTGCTCCGGCCGGAAACGGAGGACTTTTTCTCGCCGTCCACAGAATGATGCAAAGACCTCGTTACCGGATGGTAGCGGCTGGGGCAAGGGAATGTTACCGGATGGTAGCAGCAACCGGCGGCCGCAGGCTGCAATGACTGCAGAATCTTTCCAAACCGCTCTTGGAACGGAGATTGCACAAGAAGGGAGATAGGGAGACTTCTTTGTACTCGCAAACGAGCTGAGCATTCGAAGGGGAGCCGGCCGGGCGCTTATACCGGCCAGGCGGCATAACCATTGGGAAAGGGGAACTTTATGAGGAGGCATATGGTGAAAAATCAAAAAAGCGTATTGTTTTCAGTGTTTATCATGACCCTGCTGGGACTGGCGGGGCTGGTGATCTCGGCTCAGGCCGGGGACAAGGAAAAAGCTGCCCATCCGCAGCTGTCGGAGCAGGAGATGTTGCTGGATTGTGCCGATTGTCACCGTGAGGCAACACCGGAGATCGAAAAGCAGTGGTTCAACTCGCGGCACGGCCTGGCCATGGTCAAGTGCTATCAATGCCACGGCACCTTCGAGACCTTTACCCTTACGCCCACCAAGGCAACCTGCGGTACCTGTCACACCGACATGCTGGAGAAATGTAAGAAGGATACGCCGTGCTGGGATTGTCATGCACCGCATACCTTCAAGAAGCAGAAATAACCATTGCCTCGCCGGAAGGCAGGAAGGAGATCATAATGACGCAAACACGACGGGATTTTATTAAAATGGCGGCGGCCCTGTCGGCCGCCTCGTATGTGGGGATGAATCTGCCGATCGCGCCGATTAGTCTTGCCAGGGCCGATGAAGGGGTAGTCTGGCACCGTGGCAGCTGTCGCCTCTGCGGCGTCGGCTGCCGGGTGGAACTGGGGGTAAAGGACGGCGTGCCCATGGGGCTGCGCGGCGTGCCTGAGTCGCGCACCAACTTCGGCTACGTCTGTATGAAGGGCATGCACTTCTGGAAATGCATGCGCCACCCCGACCGCCTGACCAAGCCTCTGTTTCGGGAGAAGAAGACCGACAAATTCCAGGAGATCTCCTGGGATAAGGCCCTGGATATCGCCGCCGGCAGGTTCGCCGAGGCGTTCAAGGCCGGTGGCGGCGCGGCGGTGGCCTACTACGGTTCCGGTCAGGCGCTGACCGAGGAGACCTATTTCTTTCAGAAGGTCATGCGCGGCGGCCTGCAATCTAATAACGTCGAGGGCAATCCCCGGCTGTGCATGGCCAGCGCGGTTGGCGGCTATATGACCTCCTTCGGCGCCGACGAGCCGATCGGCGGCTACTCCGATCTGGAGAAGGCGCATTGTTTTTTCATCGTCGGCTCGAACACCGCCGAGGCCCATCCGGTGCTGTTCCGGCGGATTATGCGCCGCAAGCTCGATAATCCCGACACGGTTAAGGTCATCAACGTCGATCCACGTATCTCCCAGACCTCGCGGATCGCTGATTTGCACCTGCAGTTCAAGCCGGGTACCGACCTGTCCCTGTTGAACGCCATGGCCCACGTCATTGTCGAGGAAAAACTCTACGACGAGGAATTCCTGAAAAACTACGCAACCTTCCGTAAGGGCAAGGGCGAGGCGGCGACCTTTGATGAGCTGCGCGCCCACCTCGCCAAATACACCCCGGAGGAGGCGGCGCGGGCCTGCGGCGGCAGCTTCAAGCCGGACGAAGTGCGCACCGCCGCCCGCTGGTTTGCCGGTTCGAAGGGCACGGTCAGTCTGTGGACCATGGGACTTAACCAGCGCAAGCAAGGCGTCTGGGCCAACAATCTCATGCATAACCTGCATATCCTCACCGGCCAGCTGATGAAGGACGGCGCCGACAGCCTGTCGCTCACCGGCCAGCCCAATGCCTGCGGCGGGGTGCGCGAGGGTGGCGGCCTCTGCCATATCCTCCCAGGTCACCGGCCGGTCGAGGCGGAACCGATGCGCCGCCAGGTGGAGGAGGCCTGGGGGATTCCGGCAGGACGCATTCCCGATAAGCCCGGCCTGCATACCATGGCCATGTTCTCGGCGATCAACGAGGGCAAGATCAAGGCCTTGTGGGTCAATTGCACCAGCCCGGTGCAGAGCCTGCCGAACTGCGAGTTGTACAATAAGGGTATGGACCGTGACGACGTCTTCATCGTCTGCTCCGACATCTTCCACACCCTGACCACCCAGAAGGCCAATCTGGTGCTGCCCGCCTCCTTCCATTTCGAAAAAACCGGCGTCTACGGCTGCACCGAGCGCCGTTCGCAGCTGACCAAAAAGGCCATTAATTCCCCCGGCGAGGCCAAGCCTGAGGTGTGGATGATCCGGGAGTGGGCGGCCAAGCTGGCGGTAAAGTTAAACGACCCGGTCATCGACCAGTGCATCAAGCCCTTTGTCGGCCTGGAAGAGGGCTACGCCCTGCCCAAGGCCATCTGGGATGAGTATACCCAGAAGCTGACGGCGAACCGTGACAACGACCTGCGCGGCGCCACCTACGAGGTGCTGGAAAAAATGGCCGACGGTGTGCAGTGGCCGGCGCCGACCGCCGAGTTTGCCCTCACCGGCGGCACGGTGAAGAAGTTTGTCAAGGGCCGCGACCCGCTCGCCACCAGCCTGTCGAAAAACGATCTGCCGTACCAGTTCTACGGCCCGGCCCACGAGGACCGGACCCTTTGGGTCTGGCACCGCGATCAGGCCGATCCGGAGGAGATCCCCGATAGCGAATATCCCTTCTATCTTTCCACTGGACGGATTATCGATCATTGGCATACCATGTCGATGACTGGGCGGGTGCCGGAGCTGCTGCGTGCCAACCCCTATGCCTACGTCGAGATCAATCCGAAAGATGCCGCTCGCCTCGGCATCAAACCCGGCGACATGGTCGAGGTGAAGTCGCGGCGCGGCGTCAACCTCCTGCCGGCCAAGGTCTATGAAGGGCCGGTGGAGGGGATGGTCTTTGCCTATTGGCATGATCAGCATCCGGACCGGATGATCAACAAGGTCACCAAGGATGCCGTCGATCCGGCATCGAAGGAGCCTGAATTCAAGATCTGCGCGGTGCAGGTGAAAAAGGTCTCCGGCCCGCAGCCGCTGAAACCGTATATCGTTTGATACCTTTCCCGGCCGGTTGGCGCTTGACGCCTTCCGGCTGGATTTACCTTTTATAAGGAGACCATATGCCGATAAGCGGTGTGGTGATTACATCGAGGCCAGCAGAAAAGGCCAGGGTGCTTCATGCCCTGGCCGCGGTGCCGGGCATCGAGGTACATGGCGATGACGGGCAGGGCAATATCGTTGCCGTTCTGGAAACGAAGACCTCGGAGGAGATGGAAAAGCTCATTGACCGGATTAACAAGGACCCTCTGGTCCTCCACGTCGGCATGACCTACCTGAACACCGAGGACGAGGCCGAGGAGATGGCTGACGGCCGTCCGGTGGCGCGGCCCTTTGGTTACCGCAAACCCCTGGCGGGCGGACAGTGAGACGCCGCCAGTTTCTCGGGTTGCTGGGTACCGGACTGAGTTCGCTGTCGTTTGCGCCCCAGTCGCTAGCCGCAAAGATGCTGGATTCCCCGGTTACCACCAACCGCCTCCGGCCGCCGGGCGGGGTGCCGGAGGAGATCTTCCCGGCCAAGTGCATCCGTTGCGGCCGGTGTGTCGAGGTCTGTCCCTATCGCTGCATTAGTATGCTTGACATCCGCGCCGGGCTGTCAGCGGGGACACCGCTTATCGAGGTGGAGAAGATTCCCTGTTATCTGTGTATGAAGTGCGTCGATGTCTGTCCCACCGGCAGCCTGCAGCGCATCCGCCAGGAGGACACTCGTATGGGCCTGGCGGTGGTCAACCGCTTCATCTGCGCCGCCTGGATCGGCACCACCCTGTGCCGGACCTGCTACGACAAATGCCCCTATGCCGACAAGGCGATTCGCCTCGACCAGCTGCGGCCGGTCATAAACCCGGAAGTTTGCACCGGTTGCGGCCTATGCACCAATGCCTGTCCGGTAAATACCCCGGACGGCAAAAAGGCGGTGAATATCGAACCGATCTTTGCCGCTGGCAAGGTGACAGGATGATACAGGAAGAAAGCGGCGCCTTGCCGCCCGCACCAAGGCAGGTAAACGGCGCAAGGACCCGTTACGGTTCCCGGCGTTTTGCCATTCTCACCGGCGCCTTTCTCCTGGTCGCCATCAACCCTTTTATCAATTTTTACTTGCACGAAAACTTCGTGCAGGGCTGGTATCAGTCCTTAGGTGTCGGCAAGCTGTGGTTCGTCTCGCCGCTGGAGGGCCTGGAGAGTCTGTTGATCACCAAGTCGCTGTATCTGCCGTCTCTTATTGGCATGGCCATCCCGGTGACCATCGCCCTCTTTCTTGGCCGGGTGTTCTGTTCGTGGCTCTGCCCGATTTCCTTTCTGTTGGAATGCGTTGATCGGCTGCGTCGCCGGGTCTCGGCCAGGCCATTTCTAAAAAATAAACTGCTTGTCGCTAAAAAGGTGTTGTGGTTTTCCCTCATTGCCGAGCTGATCGCCAGTCTGGTCCTCGGCGCCCCCCTCTTTGTCTTTCTCTCGCCGCCCGGGCTTGTCGGCCGGGAGATCATGATGGCGGTGTTCTTCCATAAACTTGCCCTGGAAGGTGTCCTGATCATCGTCGTCGTCCTTCTTGAGTTGCTGACTCGCCGGTTTTTCTGCCGCAGTTTCTGTCCTCTTGGCGGCCTTCTTGCCTTTCTCGGTCGGAAAAGGCGCTTACGGGTAAGTTTTCAGCCGGATGCCTGCGTTGCCTGTGAAAAGTGCAGCAAAACCTGCCCGATGGGCCTGCAGCCAACCGCCGGCGAAGGGATGTCGGCGTATTGCTGGAACTGCGGCGAGTGCGTCGATAGCTGCCGGCATGACGCCCTGCGGTTTCGTTGGCTGTGATTGCGGTTTCAGGTCAAACGGCTGTTTCAGTAACTGCGAAGAGCGGAGCTATTTGGCATCGTACGTTCGTTTCTCAGACGACTCTTTCCATGCCGCTTTGATAAGGATAAAGAACCCTCTCCGGCACCACTATTCCGGAAAGGAGGAGAGCAGTTGCCGGATTATGAGCATGTTATACCTGACAACATAAAAAAATTTGAAATATACGATTTTTACGAGTAGCCTGTCACAGGAACTATTTTTATAACTTTTCTGGCTGGATATGAAAATAAACAATGTTTGTAACCACAACGAATATTTCTTCTGGTACCAGTAAAGCAATCTGCCGGATGTTTCTGATATTATTTGGCCTGGCCGGTAGTATTAGCGTTCTTAGCAGCTGTGTAACAGGATCTGGATCTACCTCGGGGGAAATGGCCGGAGGTGATGCCTCATCCACTGCTAAAGCGATTGCCGACAAGGCCGTAGTGCAACCGGTTGTCTATGAAAATGCCGGCCAGCAGGGCCCTGCCCTCGTGGTTCTCCCGGGGCAATTCAAGATTTCCAACGCGACTTTTACCCAAAAATTTACGCCCAATAATATCGCCGACTTTGCCGAATTAGAGCTCGATAAGGCCAACTTTAAGGTCTTGGAAAGGGGCGATCTTGGACCACTCCTGCAAGAGGTTGTTCTTGCTGTCAATATGGGCGATCCAGAGGGCCTGAGGAAATTTCGCAAGGGCAAGTTCGTCACGACTCGCTGGTTTCTGCAGTTTGATGTCCTGAAGGCTGAACCGGTTGCCGAAGCAGGAACGGAATTTGACGGCAAGGCGATTGGCAATATTGTCACGGCCATCGCCGGCGATAACCTCGGCGGACGGGTTGCCGGTGGTGTAATCGCCTCGGCGGGAGGAAGCGAGGACGCAAAAATCTGGATAATCGGTCTTCGTTATAAAATAATCGATGCCTCCGACAGTGTCATTGTCAAGACAGGCTATGTCGAGGACAAAATGGAGGTAGGGGCATCGAGCGCCAGCTTTCTCGGTATCAAGCAAACTGAAAAAGGCGGGATGACAATCGATTCGATGGTGCAAAGGCTGGTTCAAAAGTGCGTTGCCGAGATCGACAAAGTGAAGGGAATGTCCCCGGCGCTTGTTAAGGAAAGTAAGTCGCAGGAGGCCGCTGTCGAAGGCAGGACGGTGGTCGCAGACAAGTCTCCCAAATCAGCAGAGTCAATGGTGTCACCGCAAGTGATGTCAGCTTACAGTGAAGAATCAGTCGAAGGAAAACGTGTCCGGCAGAAAAAAAGTGAGACAATTAAGCCACAAGTGCTTGATACGAATGCCAACTGTCAGGATCTAAGGAAGGAATGGCAACTTGGAGATTCGTCGGTTATGGAACGCTACTTACGGGAGTGCGCAAAATGAAAAAAGGGATGAATAAACGATTCAGCTTTTGGCAGAGATCTTTTGGGGCCATTTTGGTCATTTTGATCGGCAGTATGCTCCTCGCCGGCTGTGTGAAAAGGGCAAAACCTCTGACCCGGCCGGCTCTTGATACGCCAATGTCTCTTGAGGTGGCTGTTCGAATGATTGCTTTTGATCTCTTTGCGCAAATCAGCAATCAACAAAAGCCTGCCAAGAAGACCCTGGCGGAGAAGATGAATGCTCAACAAAATCAAGATGATGGAAAGCAGCCGCTGGTCTTTTCGACAGATGTGGTGATGAATGCTGATACCGGCGAGGAAATCGAACTCAGCGCTCAGATAAACGAGATTATCAAAGCCACCGCCGGTAACAGTTTCCCCAAATTTACTGTTGTCGAGATGAATTCAACAAATATCGATCAAACGAATTTTGTTATTATCGGAGTCATCAAACAGGAGATTTACAATAATCAGCCGACTAAACTGCCTCGACTGTATCTTTCTGCGGTTGATATGAAGACTGGCCAGGTTCTGGCACATTCCGATGTTTGGTTTTCCCAACAGGACCTCAAGTTGCTGCCGACACCTCTGTATTCGGACAGCCCGATGTTTATCAAGGATACCCGTTCGGAAAAGGTTATAGCGACCGCCCAAGCCAACGCCGGTGTGGCGGTTGACAAGGAATACCTTGCCACTATGGCTACCAATGCCCTGTTGGCCGAAGCCAGCAAGGCGTATGATAGTGGGAATTACCCGCTGGCGATTGAGTTGTTCAATAAGGCTGCAGCTCGTGAAGACGGCCAGGTTATGAAAACCTATGCCGGACTGTATCAGGCCTATTGGAAACAGAAACTAATGGCCGAAGCCGAAGGGGCGTTTGGCAAACTCGCCGAACTTGGAATTCGCAACGGCACCCTCAGTGTGAAATTTCTTTTTCAGGTCAATGACACCAACTTTTTTGGTCAACCCGAAGAGCTGGCCGAATACGACATTTGGCTTCGTCAGATTGCTAAAAAAATTATCGAATCGCAGTCATGCGTAGAGATTTCAGGCCACGCCAGCCATTCGGGCAGTGCTGATTACAACAAGAAATTGTCGGACAAGAGGGCCCATAAAATCCAAAAGAGACTGCTTGATGTTTCTTCGGCGATTGCTAAAAAGACTTCGGCAGTGGGGCGGGGCTTTGAGGAAAACATCGTGGGAACTGGCACGGATGACATCCGCGATGCGATCGACCGGCGGGTGGTGTTCCGGGTTTTGGATTGCGGAGCCCTGTGAAAACTCGCTACGATTTTGCGCCTCTGGCATTCCGAGGCGCAGCTGTGCCATTTCAGGGGTGGCTGGCTTGAATATCTCCCGCCAGGTTGATAGAATAGTTGGGAGTTTTATTGAATTCTCCAATAGTTCCCGATTTTATAAAGAAAGGTGTGAAGTATGGCACAAATCGAATGGGACTCTGCCTGGAATATCGGGCATGTGGAAATCGATGAGCAACACCAGCGATGGGTTGAGCTCTTCAATCAATTGGAAAGAGCCTTTCTTGGCTCGGCAGATAGCCAAGATCTGACCCAAGTGCAGAAGGATGTCTTTCAGCGGATACGCGATTACACCCGCTATCACTTCGCCTGTGAAGAGAAGGTCATGCAGGCGGCGGCCTGGCCCGGCATTCCTGTCCATTGGCGATTCCATAAGGAATTCGACCAGGTTGTCTACGAAAGATACCGCGAATTTGAAAACGGTGATCTGGTTCTCACTTCCGAGTTGCTGGCGCTTATCAGGAACTGGCTGCTGCACCATATTCAAGTTGAAGATCTGAAATTTGGCGAATATCTGCGGCAGGAAAAGAATACGGGAAAGTGATCTTTTCCTGTCGGAGTTGTCTCGGTTAGCCCCGGTCTCCGCTGCCTATCAGCCGCAGGATATTGCCGTGACTGTCCCTGATAGCGATGGTCAGGGGCATCCGGCCAAGCGCATGGGTCGAACAGCTCAGGCAGGGGTCAAAGGCCCGGATAATCGCCTCGACCCTGTTTAAGGCCCCCTCCGAAACCTCGGTGCCGCTGATAAAGCGTTTGGCGACCTGCAAGACCCCCCGGTTGATTGCCAGGTTGTTGTGGCCCGTCGCCACAATGAGGTTGGCCCAGGTCATCAGGCCGTTTTCATCGACCCGGTAATGGTGGATGAGCGTGCCCCGTGGCGCCTCGACGCAGCCGACACCCTCCGGAAAATTCGGCTGGGCGAAGGCCCGCACCCGCAATCCGGTAATTGCCGGATTCTTCAGCAGCATCTTGGCAGTTTCCACGAAAAAGAGAATTTCTATCAACCGGGCGTAATGGTTGTAGAATGAACTCATCACCGGGCCCCGTTCAAGACTCCTGAATTCCGCCCATTCCTGATCGGCAAGAGGCGTGCCGCAACCGTTGCAGACATTTAAGCGGGCGGCCGGACCCACCCGGTAGATGCCTTCGGGATAGCCCATTGGCTTATAGAATGGTGATTTTAAATAGGACCACTGCAGCGGTGCCTCACCGATATATTTCTGGTAGCTCACCGGGTCGATGTTGTCGGCAATGATGTGTCCCTTGGCATTGAGGATGCGCAGATTCCCCTGGACATGCTCAAGATTGCCGTTTTCGTCGACCATCCCCATAAAGAGGGTGGGGAAATTGGCAAAGGTCTGAATTTCTTCACGATAGTTTTCCTGCGATTTTTTGAACATGGTCAGGGTGCGGGTGATGATCGCCAAGGCCTCCGGCAGCATGTGCAGGATGGCTTCCCGGTGCGAAGGGTCAAGGGCCGCGTTTACCCCGCCCGGTACTACCCAGGCCGGATGAATCCTCTTGCCGCTGACCATCTCGATGATCTGCTGGCCGATCTTGCGCAGGCGGATGCCGTCCCTGGCAATCTCGGGGTATTTCTCGGCAATGCCGAGGATATTGCGTTTGGCCGGTTCCGAATCCATGCCGAGCAGCAGATCGGGGGAGGAGAGGTGGAAAAAGCTCAGGGCATGCGATTGGATGAACTCGCCGCAGTTGAGGAGCCGCCGCAACAGCAGGCCGGTTTCCGGCGGATGGATGCCGAGAATGGCATCGCAGGCCTTGCCGGAGGCAAGCGAATGGCTTACCGGGCAGATGCCGCAGATTCTTTCGGTGATCGACGGCATTTCATAGTAGGGGCGGCCTTCGCAGAGCTTCTCGAAGCCCCGGACCTGGGTCACATGAAACTTGGCGTCATTGACATTGCCGTCATCATCCAGAAAAATGGTGACCATGCCATGCCCTTCAACGCGGGTAATCGGCTCAATGGTTATCGTACCGCCCATGCTGATACCTCCACAAAAGGTAATGAGACCTGCAAAACAGCATCTATGCTCCAAACCGTGACAACTGGCCTATTTCGGGAATTTTGCCCGCCAGTAGCTCGGTAATCACAAAGGCAATTGCCGCCGGCGGCGGCGGACAACCCGGCAGAAAGACATCGACCTTGACAAACTCATGCACTGGCCTTGCCATCCGGCAGAGTCTCGGCACGGTATGAAAGGTCATTTTCTCCATGCCGGAGCTTTCCCCGCCCTTGTCGAGCAAAGTGGTCTCGGCGTTTTCAACGTATACCCGGTTCAGCACCGCCTCCACCGGATGGCGGTTGCGCATGCCCGGGACATTGGCGGTGATGGCGCAATCACCAAAGGACACGAGCAGTCCGGTTTTATCGCGGATGTTCTCGATGTTTTTTCGGTCGGCCTCGCTGCTCACCGCCCCTTCGACAAGGGTCACATCGACGTGATCCGGAAAGATTTTGCCGTCGACCAGCGGCCCGTAGAGCAGGTCGATCTTGTCAGCCAGGTCGAGGAGCAGCTCATCGATATCGAGAAGGGACATATGACAGCCGGAGCAGCCATCCAGCCATGTGGTCGCAAGCGTTATTTTTGCCATGATTCCTCCTGCTTTTCGCGCATCATTTGCAGGTATGGCAAGAACTGGCGGCGCTTGATCATCTCCGCCACCGACCTGCCTTTCTCCGATAAGGCCCCGGTCGGACAGACCTGGACGCATTTGCCACAGCCGGTGCAGGTTTCCGAGGTGCCCCAGGGCTGGTTGAGATCGGTTATCACCTTGCAGGTAATGCCCCGGCCCATGATGTCCCAGGTGTGGGCACCCTCGATCTCATCGCAGACCCGGACGCAGCGCAGGCATAGGACGCAACGGTTATGGTCCACCGAAAACCTGGGGTGCGAGGCGTCGACGGCGTGGCGGGGGTAGAGGTAGGTATAACGGACATGATCGACGCCCAGGTCGACCGCCAGGTTCTGCAGTTCACAGTGGCCGTTCGAGACACACACCGAGCAGACATGGTTGCGCTCGGTAAAGAGCAGTTCGAGGATCTTTTTGCGGTAAGTGACGACCCGCGGCGAGTTGGTGACCACCTCCATGTCCTGGCGGGGAAAGGTGACGCAGGAGGGCAGCAACTTGGTGGCGCCTCTCACCTCAACGATGCACAGGCGGCAGGCCCCCCGTTCGGACAGGCCGTCGAGGTGGCAAAGGGTCGGGATGTTGATGCCGTTTTGCCTGGCGATGGTTAGGATTGATTCATCGGCGCGGGCGGTGACGTCGCGGTCGTCGATTTTGAAGGTGATGAGCCGCGATGGGTTGAGGTCGGTGCGGACCTTCTTCGGTGCGTGAGAAATCATGCGGCCTCCTTGACGATTTTACAGGTTCCGGCCAGACATTTTTTGTCGCCAATATGCGCCAGGTATTCGTTACGAAAGTAGTTGAGGGTGGTGAGGACCGGGTTCGGCGAGCTTTGTCCAAGGCCGCAGAGGCTGGTGTTTTTTACCAGATCGCAGAGATCTTCAAGGGTCGCCAGGTCTTCAAGGGTTGCCTGATTGGCGGTAATTTTACAGAGCAGATCGTAGATTTGCCGTGTCCCCACCCGGCAGGGCACACACTTGCCGCAAGACTCGGACATACAGAATTCCATGAAGAATTTTGCCACGTCGACCATGCAGGAGGTCTCGTCCATGACGATCATACCGCCGGAGCCCATGATCGAACCGACCTGCATCAGTGACTCGTAATCAACCGGCATGTCGAGGAACTGCTCGGGGATGCAGCCGCCGGAAGGGCCGCCGGTCTGCACCGCCTTAAAGCCCTTGCCACCGGGGATGCCGCCGCCGATATCAAAGACGATGTCACGCAGCGAGGTGCCCATGGGGATCTCGATCAGGCCGGTGTTGTTGATCTTGCCGGCCAGGGCAAAGACCTTGGTTCCCTTGCTTTTTTCCGTGCCGACGCCGGCGAACCACTTGCCGCCCTTGCGGATGATCGGCGGCACATTGGCAAAGGTCTCGACATTATTGATAAGGGTCGGGTGTTCCCAAAGGCCGTATTCAGCGGGAAAGGGCGGCCGGGGGCGGGGACGGCCCATGCGGCCTTCGATGGAGGCGATCAGCGCCGTTTCCTCGCCGCAGACAAAGGCCCCGGCGCCGAGGCGGACCTTGATGGAAAAATTGAAAGGGGTGTTGAAGATGTTGTTGCCGAGAATTCCCATCCGCTCCGCCTGATTCAGGGCAAGGCGCAGTCTTTTTACCGCCAGGGGATATTCGGCCCGGACATAGATGAAGCCATGGCTCGCCCCGGTTGCATAGCCGGCAATCGCCATACCCTCAATGACCCGGTGCGGATCACTTTCCAGGACGCTGCGGTCCATAAAGGCCCCCGGATCGCCCTCGTCGGCATTGCAGATGACGAACTTGGTGGAATCGACGGCCTTTGCCACCGTCGTCCATTTCAACCCGGTCGGAAAACCGGCACCGCCGCGGCCACGCAGACCGCTCGTCACCATCTGTTCGAGGACTTCAGCTCTCGTCATCTGGGTGAGGGCAAGGTACAGCCCTTCATAACCGTTTTCGGCGATATATTCCTCGATGCGCTCCGGATCAATTGTGCCACAGTTCTCGGTGACGATGCGTAATTGGCGTTTAAAGAAGGCGCCGCCGTTCGAACAGGCCAGACGCTCCACCGGGCTACCGCTCAGGGCATCAATGATATCCGAGGCATCGGCGACCTTCACCCCCTGGTAGAAGGTACCGCTGGCCTCCATGGCAATGAGTGGCCCGGCCGTACACAGGCCGAGGCAGCCGACACCCTTTACCTGGCACCAGTTGTCGAGGCCGCGTTTGCCGACCTCTCTTTCCAGGGCCTCTTTGACCCTGGCGCTGCCGCAGGACAGGCAGCCGGCGGCGATGCAGACCCTGATGCGATGCTGGAAGCCGCTTCGGGTGTCGTGTTCTATTTTGGCAATCTGCCGCAGGTCTTCGATATTGAGAGTCATGGGTTTTGCCACCTCCCGATTTTGTCAAGGACATCGCCTGTTTTCAGCTTCCCGGCCACCTCGCCGTCAAAGACTCCAGCAGGCGCCAGGCCGCAGGAGCCGAGGCAGCGGGCAACGAGCAGGGACACCTTGCCGTCTGGGGTTGTCTCTCCTGCGGCAATGCCGACTTTTTCCTTGATACCGCCGATTATATCTCCTGATCCACCGATATAGCAGGCGGTCCCCAGGCAGATGACGCAGGTATGTTCACCCGGTGGCTTCAAGGTGAAGGAGTGGTAGAAGGTGGCCACTGCATAGACCCGGCTGAGGGGCACCCGCAGGGTGCTCGCCACGTACTTCAGGACGCTCTCTTCAAGATAGCCGAAGGTTTCCTGAACGGTGTGCAGGGTTTCGATAAGGGCGTGTGATTCGTTGTGATACAGGCGCATAGTGCGATTCACCATACGTAACCGGTGATCCTCAGGTGGACTTTCGGATGCAGGGGGATTGATGCCGGGGGTCGAGTCATCTCTCATAAAGGGCTCTCCTTGTGTCCTGATAGCTGTTTTTCTCAAACCGCATACTGTCAGTATACCACAGAAACAGTCACTTTCCTAAAGTGACATATCGCCAGAAATACCTGTTGGCTACAGGTTACTATGCAGGTGATTTGAGCAGCTTGACTGCTCTCATGAAACTTATACCCGTTTGGGTATAAAAACTTGCACAAACTCCGGGGAACGGCTAGTCTACCGCGGTTGTTATTTCGCAGGTCAAAAGGGATGGCTCATTACGCCATCTTCCTCATTCGGCGCTGCTTTTATTTCCTCTCTGGGGACCTTCTTTCCAAAGCTTACCAATATGGAATACTTTCACATTGTTCTGCAGTATTTTCTGAATCTCGATACCCATCTCGCCGAGCTGGTCGCCCTGTACGGCCCGTGGATATACGGTCTGATTGCCCTTATCATTTTTTCCGAGGTGGGTCTCGTCGTTGCGCCTTTTCTCCCCGGAGATTCCATGCTCTTTGCCATCGGCGCGCTGTGTGCCACCGGTTCCATGGACTTGACCATTGTCCTCACTTTGTTCCCGGTAGCCGCGATACTCGGTGACAACTTCAACAGGCTTATGGGAGTCTGGTTTGGCCATAAGGCCTTCAGTGGCAAAGATGGAATCATTTTCAACCAGAAGAACCTGGCAAAGGCCCGGACGTTTTACGAAAAACACGGGCCAAAGGCCGTAACCCTCTGCCGTTTCATACCTTTTTTCCGGACCTATATCCCCTTTATTGCCGGGATGGCGGAGATGAAGTGGCGGGTCTTCCTGCCATGGAGCATAATCGGTGGTGCCGGTTGGGTCTTCAGTTGTGTTACCGCCGGGTATTTCTTCGGCAATATCCCCTTTATCAAAAAGCATTTCGAACTGGTGGTACTTACTATCATCGCCATCTCGGTCGTGCCGGTTATTATCGAATTTTTCAAGAGCCGGGCGAAGGCGCAACCGTTAAACTGACAACACCGTCATTTCCTCAAATCTTCTTCAATTTCCCAGAACTAGCTCAGGCTTTTCTGGGGTAATTCTGGAGTATTCTCCTTTTTCTCTCCGCCAGGGAAAGTCTGTTGCCATCCTGGATAAACATCTCATGTTTGTGCTATAAGGAGACGATGTTTATTATCTCCCTACACGGTTTCATTTCAGGGCACGCACATGGCGCGGCGGAATGTGCGTGTGATAGTGGTTCGCCGGTGAATAATCAGGGTATATCGTGAAAAAACCAACGAGCAAATTTCGTGATGCCATCTTCGTTGTTACCGAGGAGCGCTCCTGTCCCATTTACAACGTCGGTGAAGAATTCAAGGTCGAGAATTTCGGGCTGACCGTTCCGGCGCTCAAACCGGGCTGTTTGTTCCTGGCGAAGGTCATCGCCGATATCATGTCATCGATTGACAGGTACAGCGGCTTTGCCAAAATCGGCGGCCAAAAATCGCGATTCGACTGCGGCGGCGGCTGCGGCGATGGCCTGATCCGTTTTGAATTTAAAAAAGAACGCGATTTCGCCACAGTACAGATGAAGCTGCTCAATGAGACGGAAGAGCGAAAACGCCGGCAGCACCTGGAAAAATTCTTTGGTGTGCTGCGTAACCTGGACATGTTTGAGTCTCTTGAAGACGATGCCCTGATCGATCTGACCCTCCTCCTCGAACTGGCCACCATTCCCATCGATAAGGTGGTTATAAAAAAGGGTGATCCCGGCAACAACCTGTTTATCGTCTTGTCCGGGATGGTGTCGGTGGTGGCCGAGGACGGGGCGAAGATTGCCGAGATGGGGGCGGGGGAGATATTTGGAGAGATGAGTCTGTTGTCCGGTGAACCGGCCTCCAGCTCCATCTATACCCTGGCCGAGACCCAGGTAGCCAAACTGAGCGCCAAGAACTTTAAGCACGTCCTGAAGAAGTATCCGATTCTCCAGATATTCCTCTTCAAACTCCTGGTCATTCGCGCCCAGACCATGACCCTCCGGTCGGGCAATATCACCTCAGGTATGTCTGGAGAATTGGCGGAAATATCCATCGTTGACCTTCTCCAGCTTATCAATTCCTCACAAAAGACCGGGCGGCTTGATCTGTCACTTGAACAGGGCAAGGCCATGGTTTTCTTCAAAGAGGGCGAGATTATTCACGCCCGTCTCCTCAATATGCGCAACAAGGACGTGGTCTATGCCCTTGTCAAGGTCAAGAGTGGTCATTTCAGTTACGCAAAGGGTATTCCCAAAGAGATTGAGAATCTGCCGCCTATAGGCGGTTTCATGGGGATGCTCATGGAAGGCCTGCAGCGAATCGATGAGCATCAACCATCATGACTGTCTTCTCCCCGTAGCCCGTTGTTGGAAAACACTTGCCTGTTGCTTCCTTTTCAGAGTAGGTTGCTCGAAATGATTTTTCACGGTGTGGTCATACTGCTTTTTAAGTATGCCAGCATGATTGGAACTCGGTGTTTCTTCGCTGTTCTGATCGTATTGGTATGACCGATTGTGGCGTTTTTTGTCAATTCATCAACCATTAAGATTGCGCAGAAATTGCAAGGGGGGAAGTGCATGAAAAAGAAGTTGGCCATGTGTCTTTGTGGGTTTGCAGCCGTCTGTTTACTCGCGGTTCCTTCCGCGTGGGCTGAGAATATCAAGCTTGGCGCCTTATTGGCCGTTACCGGTCCGGCCTCCTTTCTTGGTGGTCCCGAGGCCCGTACCTTGGAAATGCTGGTTGAACAAACCAACGCCAAAGGCGGTATCGGCGGCAAGAAGGTGGAGCTGTTGCTGAAGGACACTGCCGGCAATCCGGAAAAGGCCATCTCGCTTGCCAAGCAGCTCCTCGAAGAGGAAAAGGTCCTGGCGGTTATCGGACCCTCCAGCTCCGGCGAAACCATGAGCATTAAAAAGATCTTCGAGGATGCCAAGACCCCGCTGCTTTCCTGCGCCGCCGCCGAGGTCATCGTCAATCCGCTGGCTTCCTGGGTATTCAAAACCCCCCAGAACGATTCCTCGGCAGCGATCAAGATCTTCATGGAGATGAACAAGCTCGGCATAAACAAGATCGCCGTGCTGGTGGATAACTCCGGTTTCGGCAAGGCCGGCAAGGAACAGCTGCAGAAGATCGCCCCCGACTACAAGATTGAGGTCGTCGAGGCCGAGGTCTATGACGCCAAGGCCACCGACCTCTCCGCCGTGGTCGCCAAGATCAAGGCCAATCCAGCGGTGCAGGGAATAATCAACTGGTCGGTCGTTCCGGCCCAGGCCATCGTCGTCAAAAATATCCGCCAGGCCGGGTGGCAGGTGCCGATCTTCCAGAGCCATGGCTTTGGCAATATCAAGTACGTTGAGGCGGCCGGCGCGGCGGCTGAGGGCGTTATTTTCCCCGTTGGGCGCCTGCTGATGGCCGATCTTCTCCCGGAGGGTCACCCGCAGAAGGCCCTTCTGGTGAAGTATATTAAAGATTATGAAGGAAAATTTCAGGAGACCGCTTCTGCCTTCGGTGGCTATGCCTATGATGCCTTCATGATTCTCGAAAAAGCGATCCTGGCCGGCGGGACCGACAAGGCCAAGGTCCGCGAGGCCATCGAAGGACTGAAAAACCTGCCCGGTACCAGCGGTATCTATAATTTCTCCGCCACCGACCATAACGGCCTTGATCTGGACGCCTTTGAGATGATGACCGTCAAGAATGGCAAGTTCGTTCCCTATTCCAGCAAATAACCGAAACCGCAGCGATCACTGGCAACCGGAGCGGATACCCGCTCCGGTTGCGCTCATAAGGGGCCAGGACTTTCCCCGGACGTTTCCCAGCGTATGACAACCGAATTATTTATCCAGTATCTGGTGGCCGGGATCACCTACGGCAGCATTTATGCCATTGTTGCCATCGGTTTCAATATCATCTACAACACCACCGGCATCATCAACTTCGCCCAGGGCGAGTTCGTCATGCTCGGCGGCATGCTGTCGATCACCTGCCTGCAGTTTCTGCCTCTACCTTTGGCCATTTGCCTGGCGGTGCTGATCACCATGGTCATCGGCGCCGGGATTGAGATGCTGTTTATCCGCTGGCTGAAGAGCCCGGGAATCCTGCGGATGATTATCATCACCATAGGGCTGTCGATTATCATTCGCGAGGCGGCCCTGCACTTCTGGGGTTCCAATGTCCGTTCGCTGCCTTATTTTTTCGGCAATGAAATCAGTACCATCAATATCCTTGGCGCCCGGGTTTCACCGCAGGTGGTCTGGGTCATCGGTGTTTGCGGCCTGATGGTGCTCGGCCTCAATGTCTTTTTTCAGGCCACCTCCATCGGCCGGGAGATGCGGGCCTGTGCCGCCAATCGGGTGGCCGCCGTGCTCTGCGGTATCGATACCCGGAATATGGTGACCCTGTCCTTTGTCCTCAGCGCCGGCATCGGCGCCTTGGCCGGAGCGGTGATGTCGCCGATTACCTACACTCAATACGATATCGGCACCGGCCTGGCCATCAAAGGCTTTACCGTTGCCATCCTCGGTGGCCTGGGGAACTCCCTCGGGGCGGTGGCCGGCGGGCTCCTCCTCGGGGTCATTGAGGCCTTTTCCGTCTCCGTTGTGCCGCTCGCTTTCCAGGATGCCATTGCCATCGCCATCCTCCTGGTGATTCTTTTTGTCCGGCCGCACGGCCTGTTCGGCTCGGGTGCCGCGGCCGGCTTGAAGGAGTTTTGACGGCCATGGGTAAAAATCTGATCTTCCTTCCCATCATCGCCGCGGTGGTCCTGGTGCAACTCCTCACCGCCTGGACCGGCAGTGCCTATTACCTGACGCAGCTGACCATGTCCGCCTATTACTCGCTGCTCATTGTCGGTCTCTGTGTGCTGATGGGTTACGCTGGGCAGATTTCCCTCGGTCATGCCGGTTTCTTTGCCATCGGCGGCTATCTCTCGGCGGCCCTGACCACCCGCAACCTCATGCCATACGCCGGTCAATGGCCGGTGCGCCTGCTCGACTCCCTCGGCTGTCTGCAGGCCGGCCAGGATATCTACGGTGAGCCACTGCTGGTGGTCCTGCCCTGGGTTGCCTGCATCATCGCGGTTCTCGTCGCCCTGGGAATTTCCTTTGTTCTCGGCATTCCGGTGCTGAAGTTAAAAGGCCACTACCTGGCCATGGCTACCCTCGGATTTGGCATCATCATCTACCGGATCGTCCTGGCCAGCGCCTATTTCGGCGAGGCGGACGGCATCTCCGGTGTTCCCGGTTTCATGCTGGTGCCGGGATTGCAGATCAGCGGCGATGCCGCCTGGCGGGTGCCGAATTATTACATCGCCTGGACCGTGCTCCTCCTGGCCGTGCTCCTCCTCAGGCATCTCATCGACTCCAGGGTGGGCAGGGCACTTCGGGCCATTCACGGCTCGCCGGAGGCGGCCGATGCCATGGGCGTCGATACCGCCCGTTTCAAACTGCAGACCTTCATGCTGTCGGCGGTGTTTTCGGCCCTGGCCGGGGTGCTGCTCACCCACTATAACGGGGGGATCGGGCCCTCCGAGGCGGGTGTCATGAAATCGGTGCGCTATGTGGCCATCGTTGCGGTCGGCGGCATGGCCAACCTCTGGGGGGCGCTGGCCATGGGCATCGTCCTTAATTTCCTGTCACTGCGTGGCTTCTTCGGCACTTACGACGATGCGGTCTTCGGTGCCATTCTTATTGCTATCATGCTCTTTGCCCCGAATGGTATCCTCAGTCTCCAGCTTGGCCGGGTCTGGCAGTATCTGCCGTTTCTCCGGCGGAAAAAGCCTGCGGCAAAGGAGGCCTAGATGACGACGATTCTTCAGGTGGATGAGCTCAGTAAGCGGTTTGGTGGCCTGCAGGCGGTCGATGGCGTCAGTTTCTCGCTGCAGCAGGGGGCGATCAAGGCGGTCATCGGCCCGAATGGCGCCGGCAAGACGACACTTTTTAACCTGATTGCCGGGATGCTGCCCCCCACCTCGGGGACCATCCGTTTTCAGGACAGGGCCATAGGCGGCATGCGGCCGTTTCGGGTGGCTGAACTGGGGATCGCCAGAACCTTTCAGAATATCAAGATGTTCGCCGGCATGACGGCGCTTGAAAACGTCATGGTTGGTAGGCATGTACGTTCGCATTCCGGATTTCTCGCCTCGATGTTTCGCAGTTCCGGTTGCCGCCGGGAAGAAAAGGCCATTCGGCTAAAATCCCTGGAACTCCTCGATTTTTTGGGTATCGCCAATTGCGCCGATACCCTGGCTACCAACCTCGCCTTCGGCCAGCAACGTGCCGTGGAAATGGCCAGGGCCCTGGCCCTGGAGCCCTCGCTGCTCCTCCTCGACGAACCGGCGGCGGGCCTGAATATCTACGAGACGGCGGAGCTCGGCAGGCTGATCGTCCGTATACGTGACTTAGGGATCACCGTCCTCCTGGTGGAACACGATATGTCCCTGGTCATGGATATCTCTGATGAAATAGTGGTTCTCAGCTTTGGCCGGAAGATTGCCGAGGACGTGCCGAAGGTGATTCAAGGCGATCCGGAAGTCATCAAGGTCTATCTTGGAGAGTAGCCCTATGCGGCCAATTGTGATGGGTGCAGGATGTTAAAGATACGAAATCTTGAGGCGGGATACGGCAAGCTGCGGGTGCTGAAAAATATCTCGATGCATGTCAAGGCCGGTGAGATCGTGGCGATCATCGGGGCAAACGGGGCGGGTAAGACGACACTGCTGGCGACCATCGCCGGCTTGATCCGGGCCACCTCCGGGGAGGTTCGTTTTCAGGGCGAGGATATCTCCAAGCTTGCCGCCGCCAAGATCCCCGGCAGGGGCTGTGTCATGGTGCCGGAGGGTCGGCAGGTATTCGCCTCGATGACCGTGGCCGACAACCTCATCCTTGGCGGCCATGCCCTGGCAAGGCAGCACAAAAAAGACCTGAACCGCCTTCTTGACCACCAGTACGAGTTGTTTCCGATCCTCAAAGAGCGCCGGTCGCAGTTCGCCGGCACCTTGTCCGGTGGCGAACAACAGATGTTGGCGATGGGCCGGGCCCTCATGTCCAAGCCGTCGCTGGTGATGATGGATGAGCCCTCGACGGGCCTTGCCCCGCTCATTGTCCGCGATATCTTCCAGATCATCGTCCGGCTGCGGGCGGAGGGCAATACGGTCCTGCTGGTCGAACAGAATGCCAAGGCGGCCCTGGCCATCGCTGACCGCGGCTATGTCCTTGAGACCGGCAAGGTCATCATCCAGGGGCCTGCCGAGGACCTCCTGGCCAATAAAGATGTCCAGCGGGCCTACCTTGGACGGGAAAAACTGGAGGAGTGAAAGGTCTTCTTGCAGTGAATCGTACTTTTTCCTTCCAGAATTTGCCATTATCCTAGACAATAGAAGAACCATGACGGCTCTTAATTGATAATTCCTTCTTTTCAGAAAGAAGAGTTCTTTTCCAAATATAGCAGAGGAATTGGAGGTGGACGATGTATTGGCAAAAGGAATTTGAATGCATGCCCCGCGAGGAACTAGAGCAACTGCAACTGGAGAGGCTTCAGTCAACCCTCTACCGCTTGGGGACCCATGTGCCTTTTTACCGGCGGAAACTGCGCGAAGCCAAGGTCGACTACGAAGCCATAACCTCCCTTGACGCCCTGCGCAGTCTGCCTTTTACCATGAAGGAAGACCTTCACGCCAGCTACCCCTATGGCCTTTTTGCCGTGCCGCTGCGGGATGTGGTGAGGATTCATTCCTCACCCGGCACCGCCGGCATGACCACGGTCGTCGGCTATACCCGCAACGACATCAAGAATTGGTCGGATCTGGTGGCGCGGGTCCTGCGTGGCGCCGGAGTGACCGCCGAGGATGTGGTGCAGGTTGCCTATGACTACGGCATTTTCACCGGCGGCCTCGGCCTGCATTACGGTGCCGAACGGCTCGGCGCCTCGGTCATTCCCATTTCCTCCGGCAATATCAAACGGCAGATCCGCATCATGCGCGACTTCAAGACCACGGCTCTGGTCTGTACCGCCTCGCATGCCCTGAAACTTGCCGACGTGATGATGGATATGGGTATTAATTCCAGCGAATTGTCCCTGAAGTACGGGGTATTCGGGGCGGAGCCCTGGTCGGAAACCATGCGCCGGGAGATTTCTTCCCGCCTCGGCATTATCGCCACAGACAACTACGGGCTGTCCGAGGTTATGGGACCGGGGGTCGCCGGCGAGTGCCGGGAATGCAACGGTCTGCATATCAACGAGGACCATTTCCTGGTGGAGATGCTGCATCCGGTAACCCTTGAACCGGTTGCCCCCGGTGAGATCGGCGAATTGGTTATTACTACCCTGACCAAGGAGGCCTTCCCGATCATCCGCTATCGCACCCGCGACCTCGCCCGCCAGCTGCCGGGGGATTGTCCCTGCGGCCGGACCCTCGCCCGGATTAGCCGAATTCTCGGTCGTACCGACGACATGCTCATCATCCGGGGCGTCAATGTCTTTCCCGCCCAGATCGAGGCGGTACTGTCCGACATCAACGGCACCGAACCGCCCTACCTGATCATTGTCGACCGGGAGAATCATGAGGATAAGCTGACCGTCATGGTCGAGGTCACCGAATCGCTGTTCTTTGACGAGGTACGAAAGCAGTGGGCCCTGGCCGACACCCTGCAGGAGCGCCTGATCTCCGACCTGGGCATCCATGTCCATGTCAAACTCGTCGAAGAAAAGACCCTCGAACGGATCGACAGCAAGGGCAAAAAAGTCATCGATAACCGCAAGATTTAGAAACGAAATAACTTGAACCTTTGCCCCATTTCTTTATGGCCAAGGATACCGTCTCAGGGGGCACTGCGTTCAAGTTATTGTCTCTGAACGGCTTTGCGCCGCCCCCTATAATAATACCGATAAAAAGCCTTGCCCTTATCGCGCACCAGACCAAGACTGCGCAGTATTAAATACATCGCCGAAAGACTGATCACCTGCAGGGTGTTGCGGCCGTAGCCGACCTTTTCCCAACGCCGGTGCGAGGCGATGACCGGGGTGCGGAGGAGGGTCAGTGCCCCGGCCTGGCGGGTTGCAATAGACAGTTCGATATCCTCCATAAGCTTGTAATCGGGAAAATTCTCCGGCGCTATCGCCGCTCGGCGGAAAAATTGCACCTGGTCGCCAAAGGCGATGCCGCACCAAAGGACGCGGAGGTCATTGAGGACCTCGGTAATGCGAAAACGCATGGCCGGATGCAGGTAACGGGCGGTGCAGGCCCCCCCGGCAACATGGGGATGCCCCAGACAATGCTGCCAAATCCGCTCTACCGTTGCCGGACCGAGGCGGCTGTCGGCATGGACGATGATCAACAGATCTCCATTGGCCTCGCGGTAGCCGGCGGCTATCTGGGTGCCGCGCCCAGGGGGAGAGTGCAGGATGCGGACCCGCCGGTCGCTTTCAGCAAGGGCAATGGTTGCGTCGGTCGAGCCGCCGTCAATGACCAGGATCTCCGCCGGAATCTCCGGGGCAATGATGATGGTATCAAGACACGCACCGATATTTTCCGCCTCGTTACAGACCGGCACGAGGATTGAGAGGCTGCCGGGAGGGGGGAAGACGGCTGGGGCTACGGGGGAACGGCGATAAAGGCCACCGGCCACCGCCAGCAGAAAGGGTGCGAATTCAAGAAAAAGCAGCCAGGAGGGCACCTGCCAGTGCTGGGTCCCGGCATGGCGCAGGCTGACAGAGAGCAGCAGGGTCGCGGTAGTGGCGAGGATCAGCCAGGGAATGCTGCGATACAGGACGGCGAAGGGCAGGACCATCGCGAAATACCAGGGGTGGACAACCGGACTGCACAGCAGCAGGAGTCCAAGCACCAGCATCCCTGCCCGCAGCTGGTGGGGATCGAGGACCCAGAGGCAGCAGTAGCCCAAAGCAAAGATGGCAATTCCGGCCATGCCTGCTGCTGAAGGGGTGAGGAACGGGGCAAAGAGGAGCTGCACCAGGGAATTAAAGGTCTCGGCGCCGGCAAAGCGGCTGAGGGTATAGCAGTGGGCGAGAAAGCCGTCGCCGAAGGGCAGCCACAGGCAAAAGGGCAGAAGGGCCAGCGGCCAGAAACGCTTTGCGACACGTCTCATGGCAAAGGGCAGCAGCACCGCCGCCGATATCTTGACGGTTGCGGCAAGGCCCACCAGAAAAAGTCCGCGGCGGGCGTGGCCCCAATGGAGGGCGAGAAGACCGGCAAAAAGCGGCAGCACCAGGAGCGGTTCAAGGTGGCCTTCGCCAACCAGCAGCAGCGGCGGCAGGGGATGCGCGGCATACAGCCAGCCGTGGCGCCGGTCCATGCCGTGTCTGTACAGGGCGATCAGCAGGAGCCAGAGGACTGCCATGTCGCCTGCCAGAAAGAGGAGCTTCAGGACCAGAACCGGGTGGTCGCTCAGCTGGGCGGCACGAAAGATCAGCTGGGCCAGTGGGCCATAGACGGCTGGATAGTCTTTATGATTGATTTCCACCCAGCCCGGATTGCGGAAGGGCTCGGTCATCGGCGAAGAGGGTGCAACCAGGTAGGGATTGACTCCGGCATGCTGCAGATGCCCCTCCCAGACATAGCGGTTGAGGTCGGAGTTGTGCGGCCAGAAAAGAAAGATCAGCCGCAGCATCAGGGCGAAGAGGAGGATCGTTGGCAGGGCGTGTTTGCCGGGTCGGTAGTGCCACAGCAATACCATGCCGCCGGTCATCAACGATAAACCGGCAAAAAACCATACCAGGGAACCGCCGCCGGCGAACTGACCGACAAAGAGTAAGCATATCCCGCTAAGAGAAAGGATTCCCCCGCAGAGGAAGGGGATGGGGATGGCTAAAGACCCTGGCACGCGTTTGCCTCCAGTCGTCGTCATGGGCGGTATCCCGGCCCGGGTAAATGGCAGGCGGGATGGGCAAGAAATTACCGGGGCATGATGCCGCAGTATCTCGATCTTCTTACCAGAATCTGATTTCTACGGCAAGCTGCTTAGCTCATTGACGGTGTTTTGGCCTCTGCCCGGAATCCTCCTGGCGTCTGGGTGGAGGTAGCTGGCGGGAAACTGAGGGCGGCAGGAAAGGATCGTTCAAAGGAGGCGCGAGGGGCCGGCGCACCGGCCCCTCGGGAGTAAAAGGAAGAAGCCGGCCTCGGTCAAACAACAATGCACAGTGCCTCTGTCCGTGCCATCTGGGTCAGCTTATTGGTGACCCTGCCCATGGAAAATTCGGCGACCTTGGTCATGCCACGTCGTCCAACAACGATCGTCCCGTAGCCATTTTGTCGGGCCTCCTGGACTATGGCGGCCGCCCGGCTTTTTACCGAGGTGATGATCTTGCTGGAGACCCTGGATGGGGCAATGTTCATTTTCTCAAGGTGCTCCTTGGCGAGTTGCAGGGCCGGTTGAATCTTGCTTTCGGCATCACGCAGCAGTTGCTGGCGATAGGCCTCGGGAAAGATATCCTCCATTCCCTCAGTGGAGATATTAATGCCCCGGATTGCATGGAAAAGGGTCATGGAGTTGTTGTTGTGGTTGAGCAGATCGGCGCTGTGATCAACCGCCTTTTGCCCGCCATCCGAGGAATCCATGGCGATCAGAACCTTGTTCGAGTTGGGCTTACCGCCAATCAGCCACAGGGAAAAGGTGCTGGCGGCACCGAGGACCTTACTGGCGACACTACCAAGGGGGGTGCCTTCTTCGGCGCTCGCCTTACCGCGGCCGAGTACCACGACATCATATCCTTGCCGGGCCAGGGCGACGATATCCCGGGCGATGCCCTCTTTTTGCCTGCCGATTTGGGTGACAATTGCCGACTGGTTAAATCCGGCCTCCTGGAAGAGAATCTTGGCGTTGTCCATGAAGGTGTTGGCGATGGCCTCCTGTTGTTGTTCCCAGGCACGTAGTGACTCTATCTTTTCCTGCCAGGCTGGATCATTGCCGAGATCCCAAAAAACCTCAGGCACCTTACTCATGACCTGGTAAACAACGATTTCCACTCTGCTGGGGGGGACTGTCGCAGAAACATAACGAAGCGCGTCCAAGGATTGTTCCGATCCATCGACAGCTACGAGTATTTTTCTTTTCTGTACACTCATCTTTTACTCCTCCATTGACCCATATTTGGTGTTGCTCAAGCGCCAGAACCATTTTATGAAGGTCCATATCCCTCATGGCGGGGGCAGTCTGCTGCTTTCCGGCAACGGTGTTATTCCTTTGTCCTTTCAAAAGAGATGCCAGTCCTGGAGGAAAAGAGGTAACTTGCCGAATTTTCGTGTAATGCCGGTTCGCTCTAGCCTGGAAGCGGGGATATGGCAAAGGGGTGGTAACAGAGAAATCTGTGTGGAGTTGGTAACAGATCATCCCCTGGTGAGGAGATCCTGTTGTATTGCCGGGTTTTTTTCTATGTGTCCGGAAAGTTACACGGCCGGCGAAAGGACACATTTCTTGTGCAGTAATGGTAACATCCTCAAATTGTCCGGCGGCCATAGCTTAAGGTGATCCGGTGACAGTAAAAAAGCAGATAAACGTTGCGAAAAAGAGTAAGGAGATATAGTTTTGCTGGCACCTTGTTGGTTCATCCCCCGAACCCCATAAAAGGGACTTTCTTGAGGTATCCCTTGTGGGTGTATGCATCACTTGCAGAAATTTAAGCCGCGGCTATTTTTTGCAGGTGACTAAAATAGCCTGACAGGAGCATCGTTATGGTATTTACACTTTTCCCCAAATCGATCCGATTCTTTGATCTGCTTATTCAGCAAAATGAAATTCTTAAGGATGTGGCCAGCGAGCTGAGCCGGCTATTCAGCGACTATACCGCTATAGATGAGAACTACAAGCGCATAACCCTCAAGGAAGAGGAGGGAGATGAACTCTGTCGGGAGATTGCCCGGCAGCTTTCCGGGTCGTTTATTACCCCGATTGATCGTGAGGATATTTACCGCATCAGCCTTGCCCAGGAAGATTCGATTAATGTCTTGAAAAGCATCGCCACCCGAACCCATGTGTCGGGGTTTAGCCGGATACGCTTTCCCGCCAAGAAAATGCTGGAAAACATCAGCCTCATGGCCATTTCCACCGGAAGGCTGATCTCGGCGCTGCAGGGCAAGGAGGAAGTGGGGCCTCTGGTTCGGGAAGGCAAGGATCTTAAGCTGGAGTGCGAGATGCTGCTCAGCACCGGTCTTTCGGAGCTCCAGGACGGGGTTATCACCGAGATAAGCGGGGTCGTTGAAATCATCAAATGGATACAGATATACGACCGTATCGAACAGGTCACCGAACGGATCGACGATCTGGTGGATGCCATCGAAGAAGTTGTACTGAAAAATGCTTGATATCCCTTTGCTTCTTGTTGTCATAGTTGTTGTCGCATTGGTTTTTGACTTTACCAATGGTGTGCATGACTGCGCCAATGCCATAGCCACCGTGGTTACCACCAAGGTGCTGGCGCCACGAACGGCGGTTATCATGGCGGCGGTGTTGAACCTTGTCGGGGCGCTTCTCGGAAGCGCGGTTGCCAATACCCTCGGTAAGGGCATCGTCAATACCGATATTGTCATGGGCAGTCAGATCCTGGTGCTTGCCGCCCTCATCGGGGCCATCGCCTGGAACCTGCTGACCTGGTATTTCGGCTTTCCATCCTCATCTTCTCATGCCCTCATCGGCGGCTTGATCGGTGCGGCGGTTGCCCATTCCGGCATGGCCAGTCTCAATGGCGCGAGTATCTTCACCAAGGTCATTCTGCCCTTGATCTTTTCGCCCCTGGCCGGATTCGCCGTCAGCTACGGCATGACCATGATGCTGCAATTCATGCTGAGCCGGGCCGATCGCAAGACCGTCAATCAGAGGATTCAAAAGGTCCGAATCCTATCGGCGGCCTTCATGGCCACCAGCCATGGTTTAAACGACGCCCAGAAGACCATGGGGGTTATCACCCTGGCACTGTTTCTTTTTCATCAAATCGGCAGTATCGAGGTGCCGTTTTGGGTAAAATTGTCCTGCGCCCTGGCCATGGGGCTCGGCACGGCGATGGGCGGCTGGAAAATCATCAAGACCATGGGCAGCCGGATCACTAAGCTTGAGATGGTGCAAGGTCTGGCCGCTGAGACCTCAGCCTCTCTGATCATCACCGGCGCCTCGATGTTTGGTGCCCCCATCTCCACGACCCACACCATCACCGCCTGCATTTTCGGGGTCGGTTCAAGTAAGCGCCTGTCGGCGGTCCGCTGGGAGCTTGCCGCCAATCTGGCCCTTGCCTGGGTGGTGACCATTCCTGCGGCGGCTATCGTCGCCGGTCTCTTTTATTTTATCCTCCATGCCTGCGGCGTTGGCCAGTGATTCGCCGCTGCTGATCGTAAATTCCTCTCCAGCTATCCGCTATCCGGCGGGACAACTGACCATGTCGATCTTCCGCCGGTAATCAAAGAGCGGGTCCCTTTCCTTGGTGTGACAGACGACACAGGTCTTTTCTTCCACCTTACCCCGGAGTTTTATCTGTTTTGGGGACTTGGCATGGGCCAATCCGGCACCGTGGCAGGTCTCGCAGCCCACTGCCTGCAGATCAGAGGGCAGGGTGAGAAGGGTCTCAACCGGTGGGGCAGTTGCCTTTGGCAGGGGGCGATTGCCAGTGGTATGGCAGGGCAGGCAATCAAGGTTAAAGTTTTGCTGCTGCTGTTGTAGCGCCGTGTAGGCCTCGGAGTGTCTGGTTGACCGCCAGAACCCGGACTGGAGTGGATGACATTCCCGGCAGCTGCTGGAACCGGCCAGGCCGGCCATGGCCTTGTCCTCAGAAGTATTCGATATGCTTGCATTGGCCGCGGTTTTTTTATTATGGGTAACAATCTGCTCCTTAATCTGGTCAACACGGGCCGCGATCTTCGGATCTTCCGCGATGTTTTTGCCAAGGGCAATAAAGCTGCCTGCATAACTGCTGGTATTCGGCTCCTGTTTCCGGGTGCCTGCCCAGGAACTACCGGGGATCCAATCGAGGTTTAACATGCCGAGGTATTTCCCCTGCCCCATGGTCTGAGTGATCAGGGTCTTGTTGTCAAGCTGCGGGTCGATATTGCCCTGCCGCAGATCAGCGGTGATGAGCAGGTTGATCTGGGGATACTGCCGGGTGATTTCCGCATTGTCTTCGGCGGAGAGACTGGAGAGGACGATGATCAGCTGACACTGTTTCGCCACCTGGGCGAGGTGTTCGGGCAGGACCTTGCGCCAGTCGGCGACCAGGGTTTCCCGCGAGGTCTTGGGCAGCGGACCGGTGAGTCCGATAACGCCGATTCTCATGGCACCCCGCTGCAGGATCCTGTTGCCGGGAAAGATCGGCGCATGATCTTTATCGGTGAGATTGGCCGACAGCCAGGGGAAATTACGGGCCTGACCGGTCTTTAAAAAGGCTATGCCGGCGGCAACATCATGCGGTCCGACGGCGACGGCGTCATAACCCATCTGTTGGTAAATGTTCATCATTCCCGAGGCGGTGAGCAGTTCTTGGGAACGGGCAATAACCGGCTGTTTGAACAAAACATTGCCGGCATCGAGGAGGATCGCCGGGCTTATGTCCTTATTTCCGAGTAGGCTGATTTGCTGTGCTTTTCTGGACAGACCGCCCATTTGATTGCTGCTTCAGCCGCAGGGCCCGAGCTCGGCCAGGACATTGCCGGAAAAGAATATGCGGATCTTTTCTGGTGGCGTGCCTGCCTGGGCGGCACCGGAAAGGCAGACAAGGAGCAAAATGAGGAAAATTCGGGTGAAGGACAGCTGCTGTTCCATAGAAATTCTCGCTAGTTGACAGGAAACGCCCCGGTTTTGGCAAGACCTATGCTCGAGGTCGTGATGTGTACCGGCCACTCAGTCAGGAACCCTGACACGGCCGGATGCAAACGCCCCCATGATCCGCGACAATTGCCAAAGTGTCAACTAAAGAAAGAGCGGAACCTACTCCTTACATCAGCTAATACAGGGCAACTTTGGGAAATTTTTGCTTTTTTATCGGGGCGCTTCCTTGCTTTGCCTTTTTTTTTAACATATAAGAATATATACGAATATTTTCCGGTTATGGGAAATTTCTCACGGGCGGTGGGGATTTTTCGACGCCTCTGGAAGGGAAGTTTCCTTCACGGAAAAAGTGCTGAGAAAGCACAAAGTGGTTTCCGAGAGTGGTGCAGCAAGGATTTGCTGCAGGGGGTGGAATGGCGCCCCGGGTTAAGCGCTCTTTCCCTGGGTCAAGTGGGGGCAATGGGTAGGGCGGAATTTGCAATCTTTTATTGTCAGTGAGGTCGAGATGTTCAAGAAACTCAAGCTGCGGATGCGGCTGCTTCTGATGGGGATAACCCTCACCGCCCTGCCCCTGATTTTTGCCTTGTCTGTGGTTATTATCCAAAACAAGCAGAGCACTGCAACCGCCAGGGAAGAGAGCATGCGCCTGGCGGATGCCGATTTCAGCCATCTTGTGCAGAGTGTGTACACCTTGGCGACAACGCAGCAGGAACTGATCGAAAAGGAAATTGCCTCCTCTCTCAATGTTGCCGAAGATATCGCCCGCAAGAAGGGCGGGATCAACCTCAGCGAGGAAACGGTGAACTGGGATGCGGTTAATCAGCTTTCCAGTGAAAAATTGACGATAGCCCTGCCGAAAATGCAGGTTGGCGACGAATGGCTGGGCCAAATCAAAGAGAAGGAAATGGTGGTGCCGGTGGTCGACGAGGTGAAAAATCTGGTCACCACCACCTGCACTATCTTTCAGAAGATGAATGACGCTGGCGACATGCTCCGGGTGGCGACGAACGTCATGAAGGCCGATGGCAAACGGGCGATCGGCACCTTCATCCCGAGCAAAAACCCTGATGGTACAGCCAGTGCCGTCATCCAGGCGGTGATGAAAGGAGAAACCTATGTCGGCCGGGCCTTTGTGGTCAACGCCTGGTATATCACGGCTTATAAGCCGATCATCAACGCCTCCAAGCAGATTGTCGGTATGCTGTTTGTCGGTGTCCCTCAGGAAAGCACGGTTTCCCTGCGCAAGGCGATAATGGAGATTGTCGTCGGCAAAACCGGTAATGTCGAGGTCCTCGACGGCAAAGGTGCTTATGTCATTTCCCAGGGCGGCACCAATGACGGCAAGGTCGTTCTTGATAAAGTCGATGCTGATGGTCAGCCCTACATCAAGAAGATTATCGAAGGGGCAATGGCCTTGGGCTCGGGTAAAGTCGGAGATTTGCAGGCGACCTGGAAAGAAGATGGGGGGCGGCAATCGCGCGTCAGGCTATACAAGTACAGTTACTTTAAAAAGTGGGACTGGGTCATTCTTGCCGGGACCTATCAGGACGAGATTCTCGGATCTGCGCATTTGATAGAGGAGAAGGCACAGAAAAGCATGTACACCATGATCGGTCTCATCCTCCTTTCCATTGGCGTGGCGGCTATTATCTGGTTCTTTGTCGCCAGGGGAATCGCCCGGCCGGTACAGAATGCTGCTAACCGTCTGCGTGACATCGCCGAGGGCGAGGGCGATCTGACCATGCGGCTTGAACAAACCAGCAATGATGAAATCGGCGAAATGGGGCGATGGTTCAACGTCTTTGTCGAGAAATTGCAGGGGATCATTTCCCAGGTCTCCAGCAATACCGTCGAGGTGGAGAAATCGTCCCATCAATTACTGGATATCTCGGCGGATATGGCGGAGAAATCGGATGAGGCAACCAGCCGTGCCGGTAATGTGGCGGCAGCAGCCGAGGAGATGAGTTCAAACCTCACGGCGGTTGCCGCCTCGATGGAGGAGTCGTCCACCAATACCTCCATGGTGTCCAATGCCGCTGAGCAGATGGCAAGTACCTTCAGCGCCATCGTTGAAAATGTCGAGTCGGCCTCGGCAATCTCCGGCAAGGCGGTTGAACAGACAAACGGAACTGCCAGTAAGATGGCGGTTCTCGGGCAGGCGGCAATTTCTATCGGCAAGGTCACCGAGACCATCACCGAGATCTCCGAACAGACCAATCTCCTGGCCCTGAACGCGACCATCGAGGCGGCCAGGGCAGGGGATGCCGGTAAGGGTTTTGCCGTTGTCGCCAATGAAATCAAAGACCTGGCCCGGCAGACGGCGATCGCCACCCTGGATATCAAAAAGCAGATTGAAAGCATCCAGGCGACAACCTCGGAGACGGTGCAGGAGATTGATCAGATTGCCGAGGTTATTACCCGGGTCAACGCCATTGTTTCCAGTATTTCCGGTGACATCGAATCGCAATCGGTAACCACCCGGGAGATTGCTGAAAACATCTCCCAGGCCTCGATTGGCATCCAGGAGGTCAACCAGAATGTCGGACTCAGTTCCCAGGTCGCCACCCAGATGGCCGAGGATATCGCCATGGTAAATGCGGCATCGGAAGCGATTGCCGGCAGCAGCAACAGTGTCAAGGAAAGCGCCAAACAACTGCAGGCTATGGCCGGGGAACTGAGCCGTCTGGTTGGCAGTTTCAAGGTGAGGTAAGAGCCGGGCGGCGGCCGGTCAGGTCAGGCCGGTCCCGTTGCTGACAGCGACCGCCATGGTTTGTAACGCCTAAACGCCGGCAACACGGCTGCCGGCTGGGGCTTGATGTCAAGGCGGATGGCTTGGCTGTGCGCCGAGGGGGAACAGGTATGCAGGTCAGCGAGGAATCCTTCGCCCAGGTTATCGAGAGCCTCCATGATGGCTTGTATGTGGTCGATACGAACCGGATGATTACCTATTGGAATAAGTCGGCAGAGCGGATTACCGGCTTTTCCTCAGCCGAGGTCGTTGGCAGGTCGTGCTTTGATAACATCCTCACCCACGTCGACAGTGATGGCTGTAGCCTCTGCCTCGGCCGCTGTCCCCTGGCGGCAACTGTTGCTGATGGCCAGGACCGGGAGGCCGAGGTGTTTCTGCATCACAAGGATGGGCACCGGGTGCCGGTGTTTGTCCGGGTCAGTGTCTTGAAGGATCCGTTGGGCACTGTAGTTGGCGGCATTGAATTATTTACCGATTTAAGTTCCATACTGCTCAATAACGCCAGGGTCCAAGAGTTGGAAAAACTGGCCCTCCTCGACAACCTCACCCAATTGGCAAACAGGCATTATCTTGAAAGGGAACTGCTGGCCAGGTTTGAAGAGATGCAACGCTTCAGTGTGCCGTTTGGCATCCTCTTTATCGATATCGACAATTTTAAGAAAGTCAATGATAGCTACGGCCACGATGTAGGGGATCGAGTTCTGCAATTTGTCGCCGGTACCTTTATTGCCAGCTCCCGGCCCTTTGATATTTATGGCCGCTGGGGTGGCGAGGAGTTTATCGGCATCATCCGCAACATCGAGCCGGAGGACTTGGAGCTTATGGGCAACAGAATCAGGGTTCTGGTTGAGCAGGCCTACATTGTCCATGCCGGGGAAAAACTCAGCGTGACTATTTCCCTTGGGGCGACCATGGTTCGAGAAACCGATACCATTGATAGCATGGTAAAGCGGGCCGACACCCTCTTATATGACAGTAAACGGCTGGGGCGAAATCGCCTTACTTTTGGCTGAACCAGAAAAGAAGTGTTGAACATGAAAGTTGCCGCAGGAAGCTGGCCCAATGAACCTATTTCAGGGCCTGGCGAACCTTGATGGACAGTTCCGCCTTGGTAAAGGGCTTTTGGATGAACTGCACCCCTTCATCAAGGACCCCATGGTGGGCGATGACATCGGCAGTGTAGCCTGACATAAACATCTGTCGCATCCGGGGATGCAGGGAGCGCAGTTGTTTTGCCAGGGTGCGGCCGTTCATCTCCGGCATAATCACATCGGTCAGCAGCAGGTGGATTTCTCCCTCATAGCGCTCCGCTACCTTTAGTGCCTCATTTGGGGTTGGGGCCGGAAGGACGTGGTAGCCGAGCCTTTCCAGCATGCGAATGCCGAGCTGCAGGATGGAAGGCTCATCCTCGACAAGAAGGATCGTTTCTCGCCCCTGTTCCGGGGATTCAAGCGGTTTGTACTGGTCGATCTTCAGGCTTTCTCCACGATATCTCGGGAAAAAGATGCGGAAGCTTGCACCCTCGCCCGGTTCACTGTAGACATTTATAAACCCTTCATTTTGTTTGACTATGCCGTAAATTGTCGCCAGGCCGAGGCCGGTTCCCTGGCCGACTTCCTTGGTGGTGAAAAACGGTTCAAAGATGTGTTCCCGGGTTTCTCTGTCCATCCCGCAGCCGGTGTCGCTGACGGTCAGGGTAACATAGCTGCCCGGCATAAAACCTACATGGTTGGTACAGTAATCCTCGTCAATGTCCATATTGGCTGTTTCAATAGTCATCCGGCCGACACCGGAAATAGCATCCCGGGAATTAATGGTCAAATTGGCGAGAATCTGGTCAATTTGAGAGGGATCGATGTGTACCGGCCAAAGATTTTTGCCGGGTAGCCAGGTCAGGTCGATATTCTCGCCGATCAGGCGGCGGAGCATTTTCAGCAGGCTTTCCACTATCTCATTGAGATCGAGCACCTTGGGGGAGACCGTTTGCTTGCGGGCAAAGGCGAGCAATTGCCTGGTGAGGTCGGCGGAGCGGCTAGCGGCTTTTTTAATCTCGCGGAGATCGATAGATATGGGGCTGGCCGGATCGACATACTCCTCGGCCATCTCCACATGGCCGAGGATCACTCCCAGCATGTTATTGAAATCATGAGAGACCCCTCCGGCGAGGCGGCCAATGGACTCCATCTTCTGGGCCTGAATAAGCTGCGTCTGCAGAAGGGCCGTTTCGTGTTCGGCCTCGCGGCGTTCAAGCTCGGCGGCGGCGCGGATACCCACCAGTTTCAGGACAGATTCAACCGGGGTGGGATTTTCCAGGGACTGGCGGCTGATTACGGCAATCAATCCAATTGCCGTGCCGCTGGAGCCCCAAAGGGTGGTGCCAACGTAGCTTTCTGCGGCTATTTCCTGGAGCACTGAATCACTCGGGAAGAGGTGGCGCACGGCGCTCGGGAAGGTGCAAATCGTTTCACCAACGACCTTACCGCAGGGCGTATCCTCCAAGGTGTAGCTGATATTGTCCTCAAACTGGCCGTCGTGGAAAATTGCCACTGTCCGTGCCGACAGATTATCGCCTTCAAGTTTATCGATGCAGACAAAATCCATGTGCAGCAATTCGGCGAGAAACCTGGCCAGCAATTTGAAAAAATCCTCGCCTGGGTTGGTGCGGTCGCAGGTGAGGAGGAACATCTGCGCCTCCTCGATTTTCTTCCGGTCATTGATATCGGTGAGTGTGCCGGTAAGGCGGAGGGCACGGCCATCTTCCGCCCATTCAACGACCTTGCCGCGGGTCAGGACCCATTTCCAACTGCCGTTTTTCATGTGCAAACGGTGTTCGATGCGGAGAATGGGGGTCCGTTTTTTCATGTGGGCGACAATCAGCGCCCAGGTCTTCTCGAAATCATCGGGGTGAACGAGGGATCGCCAATCCGACAGGGCGTTGGCGGCGTCATCACTCGAATGGCCGAGGATCTCCTGGCTCCGTTGGCTGAAGAAAACCGTTCCGGTCTTAAGGTCTGCGTCCCAGAGGCCGTCATTGGCACCCTCAAGGGCAAAGCGCAAACGGTTCTCACTGTGCCGCAATTTTTCTTCAGTGCCTTTTAAATCGGCGATGAAACGGGCCTGTTGCAGGTTTCGGTAGGCGGTTGCCGATAAACGCTTGGCAAGGGTGAAGAGCATTTCGGAGATTTCCTCAAAATGCCGGCGCGACATGGCTGGCACTTCTTGGAAGGCCTTGGCGATCTGCTCCTCATCGATGCCGATTTCCCGCCCATACCGGCGGATTGCCTCCTCTGTCTGGGTTTCGTCACGAACCTGGCCGATCAGCCAGTTGGCAATATGCCGGCCGCCGACGGAAATGCCCGCTCCGGCATCCCAAAGGCCCCCGCTGAGGCAGGGCTGGACGATTGGCCCGGTGGTTAATAGCTGGCCAAGTGCTGCATCGGATTTGCGGCAGTTGGCCAAACCTTTCGCTGATGTTCGGATGAGTTCACTGCACAGTCTGGTAAAATTGCTGGGTTTGGTGATGGGAGTGCCGTCGGTGCGGGTGATGATTGAGGCAACGCCGGTGGCCTTGGCAAATTGATCTTGCAGGCGCTGGATATCATCCAGATTAAAAAGGTCCTCAAAGGACACCGAGGCGGCGCCGGTTAGTGGTTGGGTCAGGGAGAGAACTCGCCGGGCGATGACATCTTCTGCCATTTTCCGGCTATGAATATCCTGGGTGGTTGCCAGCAACATCATTGGCTTACCCTTCTCATCGTCCAGCACCGAGACGGTGACATGGCCCCAGACGACAGAGCCATCCTTCCGCACATACCGCTTGTCCTTGGCAAAGCGAGTGGCTTTACCGGCGGCCAGTTCGCCTATGCTCTGCGAATCGGCGGCGATATCCTCAGGAAAGGTTATTTCCTTGATGTACAGGTTTAGCAGTTCCTCTGTCGAGTAGCCGAGAAAATTGGCAAAACCACTGTTGGCCGAGAGTATTTGGCCGCTGAGATTGCAGTGGACAATGCCGACGGCAGCCTGTTCAAAGATGGTTCGATACCGTTTCTCGCTCTCCACGAGAATCCCTTGATGTTGCCGGCAGGCGAACAATTGCTGTTCCAGGTCGATAATTTTTTCCTGCAACTCTTGATGTGAAGGGTCTTTGATCATGGTCCGCACTGATATTTCTTCAAGCTATTGCAAAAAAGCCTTATACCCAAAAGAATAGCTTTCGTTTGGGCAGGCAGGCTTTTTAATTCGGCTTTAGGTCCGCATTGTCCTGGTCAATGTATTGTAGGCGGTGGTCATGGTCAAAGTACAGCAAAATTCTTTGTTGACCGAATTGCCGGGCGCATTACCTTGTGGGGATGACCGGCGGGCGATTTGCCAGGCGGTCGGTTTTTCGATCCGTATGCCATAAACGATGGTTTCGAATGAGCGGGCATGCCGTAGATGGCAGTTTCGGCAGATCAAGACCGTGTAAACCTATATTTCACGACAGTCGTCAGGCAATACCACCGAAAAGGGGAATATTATGAAAAAGAAACTGGTAGTAACTGCCGTTTTTCTAGCAGGCATGGTATTGGCGGCAGGAGGAAGAGCAGCGGAAATGGTCATTGACATCCATCATGTTTCCCACGAAGGGGTTGCGACTAAAATCGGTGCCATCAAGGCCGAACAGACCCCCTACGGGACACTCTTAACCCCTAATCTATCGGGGCTGACTCCTGGTTTGCACGGATTCCATGTCCATGCGGCCGGCAATTGCGGGCCGATGGAAAAGGATGGTAATAAGGTAGCCGGCATGGCAGCCGGTGGTCATTATGATCCAGGCCAGACCAATGTTCATGCCGGGCCATACGGTGCCGGCCATTTGGGCGATTTGCCCGCCTTGTTCGTCGATGCCGGAGGGATGGCTGTCCATCCGGTTCTGGCACCTAGATTGAAGCTTGACGATCTGGCAGGCCGCTCTTTGATGATTCATGCCGGTGGTGACAACTATGCCGATGCCCCCAAACAGCTGGGCGGGGGTGGTGCGCGTGTAGCCTGTGGGGTGGTCGGGAACTGATCAGCTACAGGGAAAACTGGGAGTCCTTGCAAGTGGCTGCATTGTTACCATCGAGCGCTTCGCACTACTAGCCTTCGGTGGTTACCCGGTTCAGTTGCGAATGATCGGTCTTGCCAGGGCCTCATTGAGGAGCATCCTTAGATGGGACTGTTCGGTATCGCGATTGCGAATCATGGTGTGGAGATCGCGTTTGGTTTCGCGGTCGAGTTTTTTGTCGGTAAGTCTTTGTTCGTAGCTGGATATCTCGCTTTCCAGCCGGGCGATTTCCGAACGTAAGTTATAGATTTGCAGACCAAGTTCGACATTTTCGGCAAACAGGTAGCCGGTATCGCCGGGGCAAACCCTGCTGTTGCCGCTGCTGCCGCTCAGGCCGACTTCATAGCCACGGTCCGGGGTGCAGTATTCGATAACGCCGTTATGCCAGCCGTGCATATAGGTCTTCCGGTCCGGCAGGATACGAACCTCCTGACAGGCCTCGCGGTGCATGGCAAGGCGCTGTTCCGGGTCCCAGCCATCCCGGCCATCTGCCCAGCCGATGTGTTCCCATGAGGTCGATCCGGCCTCAAGACATTGTTCCTTGGTCATTGAGGCACAACCGACAAGCCCCGCCATTGCCAAATAGAGCAGCCATTGTGGTTTCATGTAGTATTCACCGGGTTGCAGTCCCCTGTCGAGGAGCACCTTGATAATTCCCTCCTGGGCCGCCAAATACCTTCATCTTGCAAGGCAACCTTTGGTTTCGCAGGAATTTACGGGAATACAGGTTTTCCTCTTCGTGGAGTTCAGGTTAATTGCCGAACTTTATCAGTATCATCGGTTCTTCCCATTCAAAATAGGTGCTGCCGCCACTTTCCACAAGGTCAATAATCGTTTCCGGTTTATCGAGAAGGTGCACGGAGTCATCCCGGTAGGTGTCGGTCTTGTTGGGATCGGTGGTGCTGGCCATGGCTTGCAAGCGCTTTGCCGCCACCGCCTCGCGGAAGGCAGCCACCGATGGCCGCCAGATGACAATCTTTCTGTCTTCCTTGGCGATTTTTCCCCAAAAATAGGTGCCGTCGGCCTTCTTGCCGGACTCTTCCAGGACGTTGGCAAACAACCATTTGCGGCCCTTGCTGACCTGGCATATTATTGATTCGAATTGCAGATTGCCGGATTTTTCCTCAATCCAGGCAAGTTGCAGGATGCCCTTGGCCTCGTCCTTCACCTTGATGGTAATCAGGGCGTCGCCGCAGAGCCATGTGCCGGCCCAGTCCTTGGCCGTTACCTGGTAATCGTCCAGGCCGACAGGAAATTGGGAGGTGACTGAGGAACAGCCACCAAGCAAGAGGCCGAGACAAAATACCAGGACGGATGCTTTCATTGTATTTCCTCTCCAAGGATGGGGGCTTGGGTCTCTCGGCCTGTATCCATCATTGCGGTTCTACTGGCTTTGTTTGGCCATCTGTTGCCGAAAGTCCTGCCACGGGATTACTGGGATTGTGCACACCCTGCGGCGGCTCCCGGTCGCAACCAAGGAGTAGGCGGGCGAGCAGGAAGGCAAATACGCAGGTGAGGGCTACTGTCCGCCCTGAGACTGCATTTTTCCAGTTCATTGTGGGTCTCCCTTTTGCACGGTGTGGCTTTTCCTTAGTATGTATAAAAAATCGTGGCGGCACAAGGGGACAAGTCGCAATGCCGGGCTTTGCCCCTGGAATAGCCTATTTCGCCGCTATGCGCAGTTTGCCCGCAACCTGCCGCATATTGTCGAACCAGTTTTCCGACAGCGGATCGATCAGCACCACTTCGCCGGCAATCTCCCTCGCCAGTAGCTTGGCGCTTTTCGAGGAAAACTGCGGTTGGGCAAAGATGACGTGGATGTTTTGTGCCCGCGCCTCTTTGATGAGGGCATGCAGTTGCGCGGGTTTCGGCTCCTTGCCCTCGATCTCCACCGCCACCTGCTCCAGACCGTAATCCCTGGCAAAATATCCCCAGGAAGGGTGAAAGACCATGAAGCGCAGACCCTCCTTGCCCTTGAGAGTAGACCGCAACTCGCCATCAAGGATGTCGATCTCTTTGGTAAAGGCAGCAAGATTTTCCCGGAAAAACGAGGCCTTGTCGGGGAACAGGCCGGAGAGTGCATCGGTCATCGTTTCCGCCTGTTTTTTGACGAGGGTAGGCGACAGCCAGATGTGTGGATCAGATCCCTCGTCTCCGTGGCCATTGTCGTGGTGCTCGACCATGGCCAGTTTGTCAATGCCGGCGTTGGTATGAACAATCTTCAGCTTCGGATTAACACCGGTAAACTTGTCCAGCCAGGTCGCTTCAAAAGGCATGCCTATGGCAAAATAGGCCCGGCTCGCCGCCAGTTTTCGCATTTGCGAGGGTTTTGGTTCGTAGGTATGGGGATTGGCCCCCGGCGCGACCATGACCTCGATATTGAGGCTGTCTTTGCAAATTTGTTGCATAAAAAATTTCTGCGGCAGGATCGACACAAAGACCATTTCCTCAGGCCGGGCGGCAGCCTGGGGTTGGGAAGATAACAATGCAAATAATAAGAAAAAAATTGTGTAGGTGAGATGTCTCATTGCAGTTCTCCGGCAAGAGGGGAAATACATGTTGGGCAAATTAGGTTATGCAACTATATTGCATTATCACCGACAGACAAGATTTTTTTAGGAACACTCCCATTCAAGTCCAGGTTGCCCAAGAAATTCTGCCGGTTCGGAGCATCAATTGCTGTCCCAATGGAATTTCTTTTGAAGTGATTGCCGGTACAGGGGTATCATAGGAACGATCTTTAAATGGAGTGTCCCGGATGCATTGGTCCTTTGTAGAACATCCTTCCCGTGGAAATTTAATCATCAAGGAGAAAGACATGAAACTCAGGTACTTTTCCCATTCGTCCTTCCAGATTACCACCGATGCCGGACAGATCATTCTTATCGACCCCTTCCTTGACGGCAATCCGACTGCGCCGGTCGGGTCGGCGGATGTTGCCGCCGATTTCATTATCCTGACCCATGCCCACGGCGACCATGTGGGGGATTCCTTCAAGATCGCCAAACGCACCAATCCGCTGTTTATCTGCGTCAACGAGCTGGCCAATTACTGCATCGAAAAGGGCTTTCGCGCCCATAACATGCACATCGGCGGGGGGCATGACTTTCCCTTCGGCCGGCTGAAGTTCACCATCGCCCATCACGGTTCCATGACCCCGGATAACACCTACGGCGGGTCGCCGGCCGGGGTGGTGCTGACCATCGACGGCAAGTCGTTGTACCATACCGGCGATACCGGCCTTTTTTACGACATGAAACTGATTGGCGAAATGACCCCGCTCGATTATATGCTGTTGCCGATCGGCGACAACTTCACCATGGGCATCGGTGATGCGGTGAAGGCGGTTGAACTTGCAGCGCCGGGTGTCGCCATCCCCATGCACTTCAACACCTTCCCGGTCATCGAGGCCGATCCGGCAGAATTTAAAAGGCAGGTCGAGGCGATCGGCAAGAAGGCCGTGGTCATGGGCTACGGTGAAGAAATGGTCCTGTAGGGACCTTGGAGATTCATTGAAAACAGAGAGCGTTACCAGTATGCCGGTAGCGGCCGACAGCGGACTGCCCCTTGCGGTATCCTTGTACACCGTATTTTTGTGTATGCTGTTCGGTGCCAACACGGTGGCGGTGAAGATAAGCCTCACCGGCATCGGGGTCTTTACCACCGCCGGTTTGCGCTTTGGTGTGGCGACGGCGGTGCTGATGTTTTGGGCAGCCTGCACCGGCAAACCGCTGGCCCTTACCCGCCATCAGGTCCGGCAGCTGGCGCCGCTCGGTGTGATTTTCTTTTGCCAGCTGGCCCTTTTTAATTTCGGCCAGAGCATGACCACCGCCGCGCACGGCACTCTCATTTCCAATGTATTGCCCTTTGTAGTGATGATTCTCGCCCATTTTTTCATTCCCGGCGAAAGGGCCAGTCTGGGCAAGGCGGCTGGCCTGGTCCTTGGTTTTGCCGGGGTGGCCCTGCTGTTTTATGATAGCGCCACCCTGACCGGTGAAGCCCTGCATGGTGATTTTTTGATCTTGCTGGCGGTACTGGTCTGGTCCTGTAACGTCGTCTACATGAAAAAGATCATTTCCGGGTTTCATCCTCTGCAGGTCACCATCTATCCTATGGCCATGGCCGTCCCGGCCTATCTGCTGTGCGGGTATTTCTTCGATGGCCAGATGATCAGGACCCTGGACGCCCCGGTGGTGAGCGCCATGTTGTACCAGGCCCTGGTCACCGCCTCCTTCGGCTTTGTCGCTTGGAACACCCTGATCGCCAAATACGGGGCGACGACTCTCCACGCCTTCGTCTTTGTCATGCCGATTTCCGGGGTGTTTCTCGGTGTGGTCCTGCTCGACGAACCGGTGACCGCCAATCTTATTGTGGCGATTCTCTTGGTTACGGCAGGATTGATTGTCGTCAATCGGCGGGGGGCGGGGCGCTCGGAAAAGGCTGCCGGATCAGGGGCGTAAGCCAGCTCAGGTGACCTCAACCGCACAACCTGCACCCTTCGTAACCTACGATCTCCGATAGGCCTTGCCCAACCATTTCGGCGGTTTGCCGCTGAAGAGGCGGGTTATCCGGCCCGGCCGTTTCGAGCTGAGGTGGATGAGGATCAGGGCAAAGATCATCAGCGGGAAGGGTGCCACCTGGAAGATCTGGCCCGGAATGGCCGGGAAAAAATCCTGAAAATAGATGCCGAGCAGCTGCAACATGCCGAAGAGGTAGGCCCCGGCGATGACCCGCAGCGGGTTCCAGCTGCCGAAGATGACCAGGGCGAGGGCAATCCAGCCGATGCCCTCGCAGCCCTGGGGCTGGCCCCAGCCCGGTTTGACGGCCAGGGAAAAGGCGGCGCCGGCAAGGCCGACGAGCATCCCGCCGGCGATGGTGGCAAGTATTCGTACCTTTGTCGGGTTGATACCGCGGGCCCAGCAGCCCTCCGGGTTTTCCCCGGCGGCCCTGACCAGCAGGCCGTATCTTGTGTGGTAGAGAAAATAGAAGCAGCAGGGGATGGCCAGAAAACTGAGGTAGACGACCAGGGAATGGCTGAACAGCACCTTGCCGAAAAAGGGGATGTCGGCCAGGAAGGGCAGGGGCATGGTTGCCAGTTGCGGCCCTTGCTGCCTGGCATAGGGATTGCCGAGAAAGTAGGCGAGATCCCTGCATAAAAATGTCAGGGCAAAGCCTACGGCGACCTGCGATTGGCCAAGCCACACGCCGATAACCGTCAGAAGAGCCGCGACCAAGCCGCCGACCAGGACCGCCGCGACAAATCCGAGGGCCAGGGATTGCGACCGGCTGGCGACAACAAAACCGGTCATGGCGCTGAGTAGGATGGTGCCGTCCAGTGACAGGTTGACGACACCGGCCTTCTCGGTCAGGGTTTCGCCGAGGGCGGCAAGTACCAGCGGTGCCGCCATAACCACGATGGCGGCGACAAAGGAGGCTAAAGAGATATCCATCAGCTTGCCCCCCGCTGGCGTTTTTGCAGGCCGTGCACCAGCAGGGCACTGACCACGCAGGCCCCCTGGATGACCCCGGACAGGGCCGAATCGAGCTGCAGGACGATCGGCAGTTGAATGGAACCGGCGGCAAGACCGGCAAAGAACAGGCAGATGATTGGCACCGGGCTGGTCCGGTAGTTGGCGAGCATGACCACGAGAAGCGCCAGATAGCCATAACCGCTGGATATCGGCGGCAGGAGGCGATGATACACACAGGCCACCTGCAGGCCACCGGCAAGGCCAGCAAGACCGCCGCCGATGGCCATGGCCGCAAGTCCGGTGCGCTCGGGGCGAATGGCAAAGAGCGGTGCCGCCATGGGGTTGTTGCCTGTTGCGGTGATCCTCAGGCCAAAGCGGGTAGCGCCGAGGATAAGAGCGGTCGCGGCAAAGGCGCACAGGGCGATGGCCAGGGCGGCCGGGGCAAAGCGCCAGCCGGGTGGGGTGTACATCCATAATTCCCTGGCAAACATGTCGGTGCCGCTCATTGAGGCGATTCCGGCGCGTTTCCACGGCCCCATGATCAGCCAGATGATCAGGCCCTGGGCGACGAAGTTCAGGCCCAGGCCGCCAAAGATCTCGTTGACCCCGCCGCGGTTCTTAAGGAGCCCGGCAAGCCCGCCCCACAGCCCGCCACCGACAAAACCCATGGCAAGCGCCAGGCTGAGAGTCAGCATCGGCGGCAGTCCAAGGTCGCCCAAGCGGAGAATGGCGGTTGTGGCGATTGCCCCCAGGATCATCTGGCCTTCGACGCCAATATTCCACAGCCCGGCGCGAAAGGTAAAGAGCAGGCAGCAGGAACAGAGGAGCAGGGGAATCCACACCGACAAAACGTGGCTGAACTTTTGCCAGGAGGCGACGGAGCCCTTGCCGATGGTGGTGACAATGGTCCCCGGGGCAATACCGAGGGCCAGCAGCAACAGGCTCACTGCACCGGCCGCCAGGGCGATAATCCACAGGGCGGTAAAGATTTTTGAAAAAAGAAGCCGGTTGACAAGCTGGGGTGTTTTCATGATTGCGGGCCGCATGGCCTAATGGGTGATGGCGGCATCTAACGATCCCCTGTCGGTTCGACCTGGCCGGTTATGGCCCGGGAAAGCGCGTGGTAGCTGGTGTCCCTGGTCGGGGTGTCGAGGACGATCCTGCCGTTGTAAAAAACCAGGATACGGCTTGCCTGGCTCATCAGCTCTTCAAGGTCCGGGGAGGCGAAGACGATGGCCCCATCGGCCGGCAAGCGGCGGTGGAGATGGCTCCAGGTCCAGGCGGAGGAGTGGACGTCGAGGCCGCGGGTCGGGTTTTCCATGAGGATCAGCCGTACCCCCTCGGGGATGAGGGAAAGCAGCAGCCGCTGCTGGTTGCCGCCGGAAAGATCCTCGACCAGTGTCTCCGGTTGGCCCTTGATGCTATGGGTGGCAATCGCCTGGCGGGTGCCGGCAAGACCTGTTGAAGAGGTAATGAGGGCCCTGCCCGGCGCGGCCAGAAGGTGATGCTCGCGCACCGTCATGCCGGGAAAGAGCCCTTCGGCCAGCCGGTCGGCGGGGAGGAAGACCGTCGCCCTGTCGGTCAGGCTGCTGACGCCCCGCAGCGGGGCCCCGAAACGCCTGACCTCACCGGATTCCGGTGGCAATAAACCGCAGGCGGTTTTCAGAAAGATCGTTTGACCACTGCCGTCGATCCCCGCCAAGCCGACAACCTCGCCGGCGCAGATGGTGATCGACATCTCCTCTAACCGGGATCTACCGCCACCGCCGCTAACCTTGGTAAATTCGAGGACCGCATCGCCTCCGGCCGCTTTCTCCGGTGGCGGATGGTGTTCGGGCAGGCTGTCGAACATGGCATGGAGCAGGGCGTCGCGGTCGAAGGGCCGCTGCCGGGTCGCTGCCACCCGGCCATGGCGCAGCACCGTCACCGTATCGCAGAGCAGGTCGATTTCTTCCAGCTTATGGGACACGAGAAGGATGGCAGCGCCCTTTGCCTTCAGGCGTTGCAGGGCGGCAAAGAGCAGCTCCTGCTGCTTTTCGGAGATGCCGGTGGTTGGTTCGTCGAGGATCAGCGTCATGACTCCGAGACTCACCAATCGCAATAGCTCCAGTTGCTGCCGTTCGCCGATGGTCAGCTCTTCCACCCGGCTGTCCGGATGCAGGGAAAAGCCGAAGGTGTCAGCCAGTTCGGCCAGTTCGGCGCGCGCCGCGGCTGGGGCAAAGACCGACCGCCCGGCCATGAAATTATCAAGGACCGACAGTTGCGGAAAGTCGAGGGGTTCCTGGTAGAGCATGCCTATACCCAGACGGAGCGCGTCCTTTGGTCCATCAAGGCGGGCCTTCCCGCCATTATACAAGATCTCGCCGCCGCTCCTGGTGATGAAGCCGGTGAGCACCTTCATCAGGGTTGACTTGCCGGCCCCATTCTCCCCGACAATGCCGTGGATGGACCCCGCTTCGGCCTTCATGTTTACCCCGTGCAGGGCCTGAACCTTGCCGAAGCTTTTATGGATATCTGTCAGTTCGATCATTGTACGCTAAAAGTCAGGGTCTTTACCGATTGCCAATTATGCTGGCCAGCGGTGTCCGGGCCTGGCCGTGCCCGCTTGCTGGTGTGGTTTTTATCATTTTCCCAGATCCAATTCCATATATCTTGTCGTCGGATCGGGATTAAAACGGTACGGCTCGATCTCCTTGAAGCCCAAGTCCTTATACAGCCCTATTGCCGCCTGCATATGCCCGAGGGTATCCAACCGCATCTTCCGGTAGCCAAGCCCCTTTGCTGCCTGGATAAGTCGCGTGCACAGATTGCGGCCGAGGCCCAGGTGCTTGAATTGGTCGTAAACAAACAACCGCTTCATTTCGCAAATGGGAGCTGCAAATACCCGCAGCCCTACGCCGCCGGCGGGAACGCCATCGTGCCGGGCGAGAAGAAATATTCCCTGCGGAGGGCCGTACATGGCAGGGAAACCAGAGAATTCTTTGTCAATATCTTGAAAAGACAGATCCATGTTCAACCAGGAAATATAGTCTCTCGTTATTTGTATTGCGATGGAGAAATCCATCTCCGTTACGCATTGCTTGATTTCGATCATGTGGTTTTCTCAGGGCACCTGGATGTACGGCCAATTCTCGGATTCGGCCATCATCGGCCATTCTGCCATCCCTTGATACTTTTAGGGAGTCTTTCTGTACCCTAGTCCGGAAAAAATCGATACAAGCGATCCATCTTCATCGAAGACGCTCACCTGATAGCCACTGATTCTTTTTTGTTTTGTAATCTCAATGGCTTCTGCTCGCAATTTCTTGCCTGTCGGGGCCTTGAAATAGGTGATATTGACATTCATGCCAACGGTTGGACAGCCATCGGAATTAGCAGCGACCGCAAAGGCGTAATCCGCCAAGGTGAAGATGACGCCACCTTGAACCCTGCCGACACCGTTCAGATGATTTTCATTAAGTATCAACTCGGTGACTGCGTATCCATCCCGTGCTTCGCGTATTTCAATTCCCAAGTATTTTGCAAATTGATCGTTTCGAACGTTATTGAATAACTCGTTTTTCACTACACAACTCCTACTGACCAATACAATTTTTCAACGACGTTTGGCGTACAGTCTGTTAATTTTTAGATTTTTAAAATGGTGTAGAGGGGAGGAATCGAACCTCCCTGCGCTCGCTCTTGGTAGGTAATAAATTATTAAGTCAGTCCATCTCTCGCTTGGATCGGAAAATAGTCACCAGACCTCTACAGGAGCGCTTTTCCACACCAACCGCATGCCTTTTTTATAAAGCTGCCAGCGTTTGTGTTTTCCATAATTACCTCCATTGAAAAATTTAATACAAAAGAAAGCAACTCTTCCAACCCAAACGAGATGTCAACTGGCCATCCAATTAATATTTTTAGGTCCAAGCTCTAGTAATTACATATATTATTTCATGTCGAAGGTATTCGTAAAGTTAACTAACAGTTCAACGGATCAGAAAACCACACCAGGACAGAGTGCTTAATTGAAAGAGCAAAATTATGAAAATAAAAGCACGCAATTTCTGAAAAATACACTGATGTTGTGTGAAAGGGACATGAAAGGAGATGTCAGTCAGCAAAAAGGAGCGAGGTTGGACAGCCAAGGTATTTCACAGTGTTGTCCAACCTCTAGGGTTTAACCTACTACATTTTCCATGCCTTACTTAGACGCCCCGTCCATCCCCTCAAGCAGTTGCGCGAGGTTCCAGACCTGGTCGTCGGTGGCGGCAACTCCGTCTTTCAGGAAGGGTGAGCCGTCTTGGAAATTCATGGGACCGGTAAAGAGATTGAGGCCGCCGGCCAGGGCCTTCTGGAAGTCGGCAAGGGCCTGTTTCTGACTGTCGCCGAGGGCGTTGCCCGGCATGAAGCCGATGGTGGTGGTGGCGGGGTTATTGATTGCCTGCCAATCCGGGCCGAGCCAGAGGAACTGCTGCTTCCATTTGCCGGTCATGGCCTCGCCGATCAGCTTGGTATAGCCGGGAATCCAGTTAAAATAGGGCACGCCGAGGCAGGCGTCGGGTGCTGAGGCGCAGGCACCCTGATAATCATAGGGGATGGCCCAAACCGCTTTGCCGTCCTTTTTCTTCTGGCCGGCGACCACCAGGGCCTCGGTGGTATCGATACCGGAGATGACCACGTCATGGCCGGCATCGAAAAAGCTATTAGTGACAAGCGTCGGGTCGGAGGTGACACCGGGGATATTGAACCAGAAGCCTATCCAGCTTACCTTGAATTTCAGATCGGCGGCCGGTTTCTTCAAGACCTTGGTCCAGGCGTAGCGGGCACCGAGGTAAGCGGAGGCGGTCAGTCGGCGGGTTTCGGCATTAATCAGCGGTCCGAGGTAGCCGATCTTGCCGGTTTGCGAGGTCATGGCGGCGACAAAGCCGGCCATCATTTTGCCGTATTCCATGCGGCCCATGAGGTTACTGAGATTGGCGCCCGACTTGCCGGTCAGGGCGTCGTCACCGGAGATGTGGATAAACTGCACATCCGGATGCATCGCCGCCGCCTCGCGGATGCCGTCCTTCATATCGTCGGAGTTGCCGATGATCAGTTTGGCGCCTTTTGACACCAGATCGTCCACCAGCATTGGGATGGTGATTCCCTGCCGGTCGGCTGGATTGACCTTGTCGATATACAGCATTTTCGCGCCCGGGAAGACCTTCTCCATGGCCTGGCCTGCCTCGAAATGGGCCTGGCTCCAGCCGTGATCGCCCGCCGGGCCAACCAGCAGCAGGCCGAAGGGGTAGTCGGCGGCAAACACGTGGCTGCCTGCCGGACAGAGGAGAACGCACGAAAACAGCAGTGCCAGGAAGACCGTTGAGATACTCTTCATCTTTTTGCTCCTTGTTGGATTGAATAAAGTAATGCTTTTGCCGAAGAAACCTCGATCATAATCAATATTACCCTGAGATTCACGGAAAAAAAGGTGCGGGAAGAGGCCATGCCGGTACCGGCAAGGCCTGGAAAAATGCGACCTATTGCTCGAAATTCCGCAGGGAATGTTTACCGTAGGCGAGAAGCGTGCAGAAGCAGGGATCGGGGAGTCATAACAAGAGGGATTTATGGTCGATATCATTTTGGCAGCCGACGGGCTGAGCAAACATTACTACCTTGGCGGGCAGAAAATCGCCGTCTTAAACGACGTCTCGTTATCTATTAAAAAGGGCGAGTTCGTGGTGATCAGCGGCAACAGCGGCAGCGGCAAGACCACCCTGCTGAGTATCCTCTCCGGCCTCGATCTGCCAACCAGCGGCAAGATAACCATCGCCGGACGCGATATCACCGGACTCAGCGAAGACCAGCTGGCCCCTTTGCGTAATGGCCTGACTGGTTTTGTCTTTCAGGCCTTTCATCTCATTCCATCGCTTAATGCCCTGGAAAACGTCATGTTTCCTGCGGAATTGAAAAAAGATCCGCAGGCCCGGCAAAAAGCGGAAGGCCTTCTCGACCGGGTGGGGCTACTGCCGCGCCGCCATAATTTCCCCGAGCAGCTTTCCGGCGGCGAGCAACAGCGGGTGGCGATCTGCCGGGCACTGATCAACGGGCCGGAGATCGTCTTTGCCGACGAGCCGACCGGCAATCTCGACTCCGGCAATAGCGAGGGGATCATCAAGCTCCTCCTTGATCTCCACGACGCGCGCCAAACCACCCTGGTCATGGCCACTCACAGTCAGGCCTTGGCGGCGCGGGCCGATCGGATAATCCGCCTGCACGACGGCAGGATTGCAGACGTTGGAGCGGCGGCACTATGAATCTACGCTTCCTGTTCCGGGAAATCGTCCATAGCCGTGGCCAGGCGGCCATCTTTGTGCTTTGCGTTGCCTTATCGCTGGTGAGTATCGTCGCCATCAACAGCTTTCGCCGCGATGTCCAGGGCGTCATCGCCGGCGATGCCCGAAGCCTGCACGGCGGCGATGTCATCGTCCGCTCGAACGCCGAGCTGTCGCCGCCCCTCAGTACTGAACTGGCGGAACTGCGCCGGGAAGAGGGCATCGCCGCGGTCAGTACCTGGGAGTTCTACTCGGTGGCGAGACGGCAGGACGGCAAGGCCACCCTCTTCAGCAATATTACCGCGGTGGAGAACGGCTATCCGCTATATGGCCGGGTGGAGCTGCGCTCCGGCCGCGAGCTGGCGGCGGTTCTTGGTCCCGGCAAGGCCATCGTCGCCGAGACCCTTCTCCAGCGACTGGGGCTTGCCGTCGGCGACCCCTTGTTGCTGGGCGGTGCAAGCCTTGAGATCGTCGATGTGGTCGGCCGAGAGTCACTGCGGCCCGTCGATTTTTTTAACTTTGGTCCGCGGATCATCGTCTCGACCGCCGACCTGCAGGCCATGGATCTGGTCGGCAAGGGCAGCCGGGTTTCCTACAAGACCCTCGTAAAACTTGCTGATCAGAGCCGGCAGGAAGCCATCGTCGCCCGCCTGCAGGCAAAGGCGGCGCCAGGGCAGGAGCGGGTCAGCACCGCTGCCGACGCCGGTTCCCGGGTCAAGCGGTTCTTTGATAACCTGCTGTTCTTTTTGTCGCTCATCTCCGTTTTTACCTTGCTGCTGGCGGGAATCGGCATGCAGAGTTCCCTTGCCGCCCTGTTGCGGCGAAAGGTGAAGAGTTTTGCCATCATCCGCGCCCTTGGGGCGACCAGCGGTTTTTTGCTCGGCCATTATCTGCTGTTGGTGCTGTTCCTCAGCGTCATTGGTTCCAGCCTGGGAATTGTCGCCGGGCTTCTTGTCAAACAGAGTTTTACTGGCCTTCTCGCTGGCCTCCTTCCCGAGAATATTGCCCTCGGGGTCTCGTTTCGCGATCTCCTCGAAGGTTTGGGGCTGGGGCTTGTGGTGGTGGCATTTTTCACCTTTTTGCCGCTGAGCGGCATAGAAGGCGTCAAACCCTCGGCTATTTTCCGGAAGGAGGCCGGAGCCGGTCTGCACCGCAAGACCACCCGGATACTTCTCGGCTGCGGGCTTCTCCTGCTCCTTGCATTGGTGGCGCGGCAGCTCGACGACGTGCGCAGCGGCCTGTATTTTGTCGGCGGTGTGGCTATTCTGGTGGTCTGTATCGCCGCATCCATTGATCTTTTGCTGCGACTGCTGGCCCGCTGCACCTTCCGAACGCTCGCCCTGCGCCAGGCGGTGCGCAGCCTCCTCAGGCCGGGGAATGCCAGCCGGGCGGTCATCGTTACCCTCGCCTCGGCCCTGGCGGTGCTCTTTGCCATCTATCTGGTCGAAGAAAACCTCCGTGCCACCTATATCAACTCCTATCCGGCCGATGCGCCGAACTTCTTCTGCCTCGATATTCAGAAGGAGCAGCAACAGGGCTTCGTCCAGCTGGTTGGCCGGGAGGTGGAGCTTTTTCCGGTTGTCCGCGGCAGGCTGCAGGCGATTAACGGCAGTAAGATCAACCGTGAGGCGGAGCTGCAAAAGCGCGGGGACAGTCTCGCCAGGGAGTTTAGTCTGACCTATCGTGAGACCCTGCTGGCCGACGAGGTCCTGGTAGCGGGCGAGGGGCTGTTCGGGGGTCGCGATCGGCCCGGCGACGACCTGCCGCCGGTGTCGCTTCTTGATACGGTGGTTGAAATGGGTGATTTCAAGATCGGCGATATCCTCGATTTCAATATCCAGGGTGTGCCATTGCGGGCCGAAGTGACCTCGATTCGCAGCCGCACCAAGTCGATGCTCTATCCGTTTTTCTACTTTGTCTTTCCGGAAAAGTATCTGCGGGCCGCCCCCCAGACATCCTTTGCCGCTCTCAAGGTCACCCAGGATGAGGTCGCTCAGCTGGAGAATACCATCGTCAATACCTATCCGAACATCAGCCCGATAAATGTCGGCGAATCAGCGGCTGAGCTCGGCCGGCTGATGGAAAAGCTGTCGGTCATGGTGACATTTTTTGCCTCATTTTCCATTCTTGCCGGGGGGCTCATCCTGGTGAGTTCGATTCTTGCGACGCGGATGGCGCGGATGGAGGAGGCGGTGCACTATAAGATACTCGGGGCCAACACCTTCTTTGTCCTCAGGGTCTTTCTGCTCGAAAACCTCCTCCTCGCACTTTTTTCCGGCATCGCTGCCGTCTTTGTCGCCGAATTCGGCAGTTGGGCGCTGTGCCATTATTATCTGGGTTTCCAGGCCGAATCCTATTGGCAGGCCGGTTTTATCCTCGTTGCCGGAACGGCACTGCTGGTGGTACTACTTGGCTTACTCAGTTCGGTAACCATTATCCGTCAAAAACCGGGGCGATATCTCCGCGAACAGGCATAAACCTTGCGAGGCCCATGAGGAAAAATCAGTGAAGATACTTTACATTACGGTACTGGTAACGGCCCTTGCCCTTGCCGGTTGCCGGGGCGATCAGCCAGAGAAAAAGGCGCGGCAGGAGACCACGGGCGCGGCAAAGACCATTGTCGCGGTTGGCGACAGTTTGACTGCCGGATATGGCCTTGGCGAAGAGGAAAGCTATCCGGCCCTCCTTGAAAAAAGGTTGCAGGCCGATGGTCATCAATACCGGGTGATCAACGCCGGGGCCACCGCCGAGACGAGCAGCGGCACTTTAGCCCGGATAGAGTGGATCCTTACCCTTCAGCCGGATATCGTCATCCTTGAAACCGGCGCCAATGACGGGCTGCGCGGCATCGATCCGCAGCTTGCCGAAAAAAATATCCGGGAGATTTTGAAGATCCTGGCTGATCACGATGTAGTCGTGCTGCTTGCCGGGATGCGGATGGTGCGGAACCTCGGGCCGATGTACGTGGCGGAATTCAACGCCATCTATCCGCGTCTGGCCAAAGAAAGCGGTGCGGTCTTTATGCCGTTTTTCCTCGAAGGCGTTGCCATGGAGGCGAGCCTCAACCAGCAAGACGGCGTCCACCCCAATGGCGCCGGCTATAAAAAAATCACCGACAATATCTACCCCTATGTGCTTGAAGTAATAAAAAGAAGAGAGGGGCGAGAGTGATGGTGGGCAAGGTGATAAAGGTCCACGCAAAAGGCCTTGTTTCCCCTTGGTGTCGAGGTTTTCCGGCCGTCTTTTAAATTATCTGCATGGCAAGAAGGACACCAACCACCAAGGCCAAAACCACCCGGTAATAGCCAAAGATCTCCAGGCCGTGGCGGTTGAGATAGGCGACCATCCATTTGACCGAGATCACCGCTGAAACAAAGGCGAAAAACAGTCCAATGGCCAGCGATTGGGGGCTAAAGGTCTGCAGCATCGCCTGGCCGTGCTTGAGACCGTCGTAGACAGTGGCAGCGCCCAGGGTGACGACGCCGAGGAGAAAACTGAACTCGACCGCCGCCGGCAATCCAAGCCCGACCAGTACCCCGCCGACGATGGTTACTAAACTGCGGCTTACCCCCGGCCACATGGCGATGCATTGGGCAAAGCCGATAATCAGGGCCATTTTCCAGGTGAGATTTTCGAGTGCTCCGCCAAGACGCACGGTGGGGTTGTAGCGGTTGCGGTAACTGACCGCAAGAATGGCCAGGCCACCGGCCAGCCAGGCCACTACCACCGGCCAGGGCCCAAAGAGATATTCCTTGATCTGTCGATTAAAGATCAGGCCAAGAACTGCAGCCGGTAAAAAACCCGCCGCCATACCAATGAGCAGGCGCAGACCGACCGGATCGCGGCCGAACAGGCCCATGACCATTTGCCTGACCCTTCCGAAATAAAGACCGAGCACGGCGATGATCGCCCCCGCCTGAATGCAGATGGCGTAGGCGTCGGCAGCCTCTTTGCCGAGGGCCTTTTCACCGGCCGAAAGATCCCGGTCCTCACCGATACCCATGATCCGTTGGGCAAGAAGCAGATGTCCGGTCGAGCTGACCGGCAGGTATTCGGTCAAGCCTTCCACCACGCCAAGGACTATTGCCTGGCCGGTGGTCATGTCGCTTTTGTGGGGGCTGGAGGAGTCTTCTTGGGATGTTGCTCCTGCCCAGCAGGCGATAAGGAGGAGGGCTGTGGCGGTTGCCGATATCAGCTGGTTCTTGCCGGTCATGAAGAGGTCCTGATGGTTGAAAAAAATAATTGCTGCCCCAAAAGGCAGCAAGATCTTACACCGCAAGGGCATACGTTGCGTACAAGCAGACAAGCTGCTCGACTCAACTTTATAAACCGGAAAATACCAAGAAAGCGAGCGAATTAAAAAGGGGCCGTTCGAAACGAACAGCCCCTTGGGACATTCCTCGTTGAGGCACAAGGAAAACGGCAGCAGGGCCCGGAAAATCAGCCCATCTTTTTGAGGCTGATCGGGTTCGGGGCCAAACGGGCATAGCCCTTGCTTTGGGCGACGATATCGAGAGGCAGGCTTACTATGTCGGCGAGATCAAGGGCTATATCGGTCAAGGTCTGGTGTTCGAAGACCTTCACATAGCTGTGGCAGGCATCGCAGGTGGAGACCCGGTAGCCTGGTTCATCGTCGGACATGATGGTGCTAAGTTTTTCAGTATCGATTGTTCCGCAGTTCGGGCAGCCGATAAAGCGGTACGGCCCGGATGTGCCGCAGAAGGTACAGTGCAGGAGGCGCGCCGGTCCCTCGATAATCGTGGCAACGGCCGCTTGGGCAGAGCAGAGCGGGCAGCGGCCGCCTTGCCATTCCTCGCCATCGAGGGGAAAACTCGCATGCAGTGCCTGGAAAAACGGCCGGCAAAACAAATACAGGACCTTGGCAAGTTCTTCCTCGTTACCGGTAAGGGAGGCGATTGTTGGCAGCTCTCCAAGAGGCAGGCGCATAAAATCGACCTCGCCGTTTTCCACGGCCTCGCCCAGCTGCGCGAAGGCCTCTTCCGGCAATTCAAAGATCGAGGCAAACAGCTTAAAAATCTGGCCGGCAATAGCGCGAGGATATGCCTTAGTGTCATCGGCCGGTCCGGCTTTACGTTCCGGCAAAAGGGCTGAGGCCTCGGAGTGAAAGCGCTGCCATCTGGCGTAGAGTTCGAGAGGTTCTTTGAGGTGCGGGCGTTTTTCGATAACCGCCTGAATATCAATGGTCATAATACTCCTTATGGGATTTTGGGGTAGCTGAAGGCGGTTGCTTTTCCGTTGAGGCCTTCTTCGAGGAAGATTCGCAGCTGCTCCTTTTCGGCAGCGGTGAGGTGCAGGGGGGTTACGGAGGTATTGCCCTGGCCGCCACCGGCGTCAAGGAAGTCAATGACCTCGGCCAGGGTCGTGTAAATGCCGTTGTGCATATACGGCGGGGTGCTGGCGATCTCGCGAAGGGTTGGTGTCCTGAATGCCTTCCAATCCTTTTTGTCCTTGGTGACGAGGTACCTGCCGGGGTCTTCGGTCAGGGTCCGGAAATCGGCGAAATCAGAGACCTTGCCGACAAAGCGGCGGGTTGCGGCAATCCGCGGGTCTTTCAGGTGTTCGGGATTCTCGGCGACATTCAGGGCGTGAAACCGGCCGTCGGCCAGAGCCGCACCGCTGTGGCATTCGGAGCATTTGCCTTTGCCGGTAAAAAGTTCATAGCCCTGCACCGCCTGCGGCGAAAGGGCCTTTTTGTCGCCCTTGAGATACCGGTCGAGGGGCGCGTCCCGGGATACCAGGGACCGCTCAAAGGCGGCAATGGCCATGGCCACACGTTGCCGGGTTATATCCGGATCGCCGAAAACCTTGGCGAATTCCTCCAGATATTCCGGAACGGAACGAAGTTCCTCTTCCATGAAGTCGAGGTTCTGGTTCATCTCGAAGGCCGACATCATCGGAAACAGCGCCTGTTCTTCGAGAGATGCCGACCTACCGTCATGGAACAGATGTTTTTGGTAGGCGACATTGATAAGGGTGGGTGAATTGCGCCAGTTACGGGTTGTCGGATAATTGAGTGACAGCGGCAGCCCGTCGCTGTACCCCTGGTTGGGATCGTGACAGGTAGCGCAGCTCATGGTGCCGTCCCCGGACAACCGCCGGTCGAAGAAAAGCTTCTTGCCAAGCTCGACCTTGGCAGGGGTTTGCGGGTTCTCCTGGGGGACGGGGGGCTCTTTGATCGGTTCGAGCTGGCCGCTGTACCCCCAGCATGGCAAAAGGAGAGACCAGATGAAAATGACTATTGCTGTTGCTTTCATCGGCCTATTTCCCCGCCTGCTGGAGCTGTTCGTCGATAATTTTTTGAAAGAATTCAAAGGGCCGTTCGCCTACCACCTGTTTGCCGTTGATGTAGAAGGTCGGGGTATTGTAGAGGTCGATTGACTGGGCGAGGGCGAGATCGGCCTCAACCGCTTTCGCGTGTTTGCCGCCATCCAGGGCCTCGGTAAATTTTTGCACATCGAGTCCCAGTTCGCCGGCATAAGTTATCAGGCTGGCGCGGTCAAGCTTTGGCGACCGGGTCAGGAGGATGTCGTGCATTTCCCAATATTTACCCTGATCGAGGGCGGCCAGGGAGGCCTCGGCGGCGATTTTTGAGAAATCACGGTATTTGTAGGGGTAGTTTTTCACCACCCGGCGAATTTTACCGGGGTAGGATTCCATAACCCGCTTGACGACCGGACCGGACGCCACACAGTGCGGTCATTGGAAATCAATGAACTCGATGATGGTTACCGGCGCATTGGCCGGACCGAAGGTAGGAGAATTACCGATCGGAATATTGACCTTATTTTCATCGGCAAAGGCCGTCCCTGCAAGGATCAGGACGAAGAATAGACTCAGGAGATTTTTCATCATAGCAAATAAAAAGGGGGATACCGTGGTATCCCCCTTCCTCCTCATCTGAGGTTGGTAACGGTTTCATCGAAAAAGTCTCTGTCTCTTTTTTACCCGAGAATGCCGATAATGAAAAGACCGCGAGAAAAATTTCGTGAAGAGCCTGATCCTCCGGAGTCGCTGAAGAAACTGTTCCGGGGGATCAGGCCAAAGCTTACATCTTTCCTTCCGCCTTTATCCATTTCGGGTAGCGCTTCTTGGCTTCTTCGAGCGGCAGGGTGCCGCTCAGCATGAGGCCAACAGTGCCGGGATTGGCGAGGGTACTGAGATAGATATGTACCGGTGCCATGATGCAGAAGAAGACAAAAGCGATGTTGTGGACAAGGTGCGACAGCAACATCACCATGGCGTTGTCCTTCATCAGCCACATGCCGAGTCCGGAGAGCAGAATGGCAATGCCGGCGCCGAGGACCCCAAGATAGTAGAGCTTCTGGCCGGGGTTGTACTTACCCATCGGTGGCACGGTCACCTTATGCGACAGGTAGCCACCTGCTACTTTGAACCAGCCGATATCGTCGGCGTCGTACTTCAGGGCGTCGAGCAGGTAGTGTTTCATGGTGTAGAACAACGAGGCGCCGAACACCACTCCGGCCCAGTTATGGACGTCCTTCATGGTCTCGTAACCGCCAAACACCGCGGCAACGGGATCCAGGTGAAACAGGAAAGCGAATCCACTGATGGTCAAGAGGATGCAGCTTCCAGCAAGTATCCAGTGGTTAATGATCTCGTCGACGTGTGACTTTCTTATCATCTCGACCATGTTACACCTCCTCTTCCTTTTCCTTGTGGGGGCCGATGGCCAGATAATGGATCGCCGCAGCAGCGACTACGCCACCAAGGCCGATCAATGACAGCGGTTTCAAGTAGGTATGCCAGAAGACCACACTGCTTGGGATGGTTGGATTTTCCTTCATCCCGTACATCTTTGGTTCTTCTTTAAAGGCATAGATTGAACCGAGACCGTCCAGGTCCTTTTCGCCGTAGATGGTTTTAAAACCATCTTTTTTGGCATTGGCGATAAGCTCGGCCCGATCGCCGTACTGCAGAGCGCCGGTGGGGCAGGTCTTGACGCAGGCGGGTTTCATGGCGTTGCTGATCCGGTCGACACAAAGATGGCACTTGGCGATCTTGCCCTCGGTATCGTAGCGGGGGACATCGAACGGGCAGGCATTGACGCAGAGCTTGCAGCCGATGCACTTATTGCGGTCATAGGCCACAGCGCCCTCGGCGGTCTTGTACAGAGCGCCGGAGGGACAGATTTTAATACATCCGGCGTCGTCGCAGTGCATACACCGCCTGCTGACGAACAGCCAGCGAACAGGAGTTTCCTTGGAAGGAACCTCGCTGTACTGGATAATATTGAAGATGCCACTCGCCAAATCAGGCGGATTCTGGTACGTGCCGTTGTTCTTGGTTTTGATCGGCGGCAGTTGGTTCCAGGATTTACAGGCTACCTGGCAAGCCCTGCAGCCTATGCAGGCCTCAGGGGTAACCAGAAGCGCTTTACGGTTTGTTGTAGTTTCATTTGCCATAGTTACACCCCCTATGCCTTCCGGACGTTGACCATGAAGGCCTTCGACTCGGGTATCATTGTATTCGCGTCGCCAACGTTCGGCGTCAGCAGGTTGGCACTGTCATACCCGCTGCCGTCTTCGGGGTACTGCCATCCGAAATGCCAGGGGAGACCGACCTGATGGACGGTCGAGTCCGCTATCTTGAACGGCTGGAACCGTTCAGAGACGACAGCTACGGCTTTAACCTCACCACGAGCAGAAGAAACGATGACCGTCTGGCCATTGTCGATCTTCAACTCCTTGGCCAGTTGGAAGCTCATCTCAACAAAGTTTTGCGGCTGCATCTCCAACAACCACGAGCAGTGCCGCGTCATGAGGCCGGTCTGCCAATGTTCGGCAACCCGGTAGGTGGTTCCAACAAAGGGGAAGCGCATATCGCAGGAAGCGAAGGCGTCCATCTTGTCGCCGAAGATCTTGATGGTCGGGTTGATGCGCTGACCGGACATCGAGTTCTTCTCGACCGGACACTCAAGTGCTTCATAGTGCTCTGGGAACGGACCCTCCACAAGACCGGGGCCAAAGATTGAGGCCACTCCGTCCGGCTTCATGATGAAGGGGAACTTTCCTCCTTCTGCGGCCATTGGCGGTGCTGGACCGTCGGGTACGTCACCTTCCCAGGCCTTCTTCTCGGCGTTCCACTTGAGGATCGGTCGTTTTGGATCCCAGGGCTGGCCATTTTGATCGACCGAGGCACGGTTGTAAATGACCCGGCGGTTGACCGGCCATGCCCAGGCCCAGCCCGGGAAGAGGCCGAGACCGGTTGGATCGGTCTTGTTGTCGCGGCGGGCCATCATGTTGACTTCCTTGCCGTCTTTCAGGATATAGGAGTTGCAATATACCCAGTTGCCGCAGGAGGTCGTTCCATCAGCCTGCAGCGAGGGGAAGCTGGTAACCAGATCACCCTTTTTGCCGATGAGTTTTGGCGGATCGACCTTTTTGTCATATACGTCTTCAAGCCAATAGCCGTTGATCTCTTTGGCGATGGAGTGGACGTCGAGGTGCTTGATCTTGCCTGTCGTCTCTTTTTTGCCGTAATCCCAGCTGAGGTTGACAATAGGATCGGGATTGGCGCCACCTTCTTTTTTGTAGAGCTCTTTTACTTTAAAAAACAGTTCGTTGATGATCTCGGCATCAGGCATTGACTGTCCAAGTGGTTCAACGGCCTTGTAGCGCCATTGTGCCCAGCGTCCGGAGTTGATGATACTTCCCTCTTTCTCCATGGAGGAGCAGCACGGCAACATGAATACCTCGGTCTGCACATCCTTGGGGTTCAAGCCGGGGCCGCGCCAGAAGGAGCCGGTCTCGTTGTCGAAGAGATTGACGTTGACCATCCACTTGAGCTTGGTCAAGGCTTGGCGGGTCTTGTTGGAGTTTGCACCCGAACATGCCGGATTCTGGCCCCAGGCGAAGAAACCCTCAAAGTCTCCCTTGAGCATCTTGTCAAAGATCATCAGCCATGAGGCGTTTTGACCGACATCCGTTTTTGGCAGCCAACCATAGCCAAAATCGTTTTCCTTGGTTGCCGCATCGCCGTAGATCGCTTTCAGGTAGCTGACGATGTACTTGTTGCGGTTGCCCCACCAGTTTACACTGCGCGGTTCCTTGGTCTTCGGGGTGTTTTTTTCGATATAGGTCGCAAGATCAGGGAAGGCTGCAGTGGGTGTTGGGTTGTAGCCGGGCAGGATATGGAACAAAAGACCATAGTCCGTGGAACCCTGGACGTTGGACTCGCCGCGCAGGGCGTTGATACCGCCGCCGGCCATACCCATATTACCAAGCAGCAGTTGGATGATGGTCATCGCCCTGATGTTCTGCACACCGACGGTGTGCTGGGTCCAACCCATGGCGTAACACTCGGTTCCAACGCGATCCGGTTTGCCGGTGGAGGCGTAGAGTTCATACACCGCCAGCAGTTTTTCCTTGGGGGTGCCGGTGATGCTCACTACCTTGTCGACGTTGTAGCGGGAATAGTGTTTCTTCAGAAGCTGGTAAACGCAGTTGGGGTTCTGCAGGGTTGGGTCCTTGAGAGGAATGCCATTGGCATCCATCTGGAATGACCAGGTCTTCTTGTCGTAATTTCTCTTTTCCGTGTTGTAACCGGAGAATAAACCATCAAGATCACCAGGCCCTTTGAAATCGCCATTCACAAGGAATGCGGCGTTGGTGTAATTGAGGACGTATTCCTTAAAGATCAGGTCTTTTTCCAGGATGTAGTTGATCATACCGCCGAGAAAGGCGATATCCGTTCCGGAACGAAGTGGGGCATAAAGATCAGCCTTCGCAGCGGTCTGCGAGAAACGGGGATCGACGCAGATCAGTTTTGCGCCTTTTGCCCGGGCACGCATGATCCACTTCATGGAAACAGGATGGTTGGCGGCTGGATTGCCGCCCATAGCTAGAATGACGTCTGCGTTTTTCAGGTCAATCCAGTGATTGGTCATTGCACCGCGTCCGAACGACTCTGCCAGAGCCGCAACAGTTGCGCTGTGTCAGATACGCGCCTGGTGCTCTATATGCACCAGGCCCCAGGACCGAACGAGTTTTTGCAGGATATAGCACTCCTCGTTATCGAGGGCGGCGCTGCCGACATGGGCAATGCCGTTGGTGCGGTTGACGACGACTTCTTTTTCGACGTCGATCTCGGTACCGTCGGCTTGTTTTTCCTTGATCTTGACCTTAGTGGTCTTCTGGAAGCTTTTGTCACGGGAGTCTTTAACGAGGCGGGCGATTCTGTCGAGAGCCCAGTCCCATTCCACTTCCTTCCATTTGGTGCCGCCTGGTTCGCGATACAGCGGTTTCTTGACGCGGGTGTCGTTGTTGACGAGCTGGGCGACAGAAGAACCCTTGGCACAGAGAGTACCCTCATTGATCGGGGAATCCGGATCACCTTCAGTGTTGATGATCTTGCCATTCTCCGTGTAGACGATAATTCCACATCCTACTGAGCAGTAGGGGCAGATTGTCGTACTCTGCTTGGCGTTTTTGATCCTCAAATCCTTTGCATAGGCCTTTGCAGGATCGAGATTCACGCCAAGCGTTGCAACCAGAACGGTGCCGCCTGACAGTTTAAGAAAATCCCGCCTTGATACTCCCATTTAAGACTCCTTTCTTGCTTGTCACAAGTGAGGTGAGAAGTGTGAAGCCCGGTACATGAAGACCGAACCGTATCCCGTAGCATACAACCACGTCCGTCAACTCTTCTTCGCTCCGGCATAGGGGAACCGGAAAAAGAGCTCCCGCCACGAATCTGAAAAAAGCCTCCAGGTAATGACGAGAAAATCAAGGAAATCTCGCTTTCGCAGTCAACAGAGAATGGTTCCCTGATTGTTCGGAGCACTATAGAGGAATGCCTGAGCAATGAAAATCGGCCGAGTGCTTATTTTTAAGTAGGGTAAACGGGGTGTTGGGCGTAGGGATGCACTCTAAAAATGAGTAAATAATAAACCCAATAATTAGTAGGAGAATGGCTGAGAAAAAAGTAGGTTTAAAACCTACATAACCTGTTGGAATGTCTTGAAGTAGGTCGTGAGTGCGATAATATCCTGTTTTTTTTCTGTGTCTATATGGAAGACGAAAACGGATGAATACTGACAAATACAAACAACGACAGGTTGTGTGGGAAAAGGCAATAAGCGGACATGCCGGCATGATTGACCCAGTCAACCGGGTGGTAACTGGGTCGATATCTCAGAGGTGAGGCAGAAATGTCTTTGGCGGAGTCTTTTCTAGTTTGGGGGCCAATAACAACTCCTGTGAACTAAAAGAGGCTACGTTGTATCCTTGTGATTGGCTTTACCTTCCTTTGAGTAACCTTGTCACCCGCCACGAGAGTGCCGCAGAGTAAGGGAGACTCAGGGTTGTGAGTGGAAAAGTTACGTACCGTGGCGTTATTGTCATTGTTTGCATAACAGTAGAGGCAATTATGGGGGCAGGAATTATAGGCTCCTATGTCGATACTTTCTATACAGCCGCAATTGCGGCGCTGATTCTTGTCCTTTTTACCGTGAAATGCAAAATCGGTGAGTTTGGCGATCCTTTTGTCGTCAATACATTTCCCGGGCTTTATCCCAGAGAGTTCAAGGCCGCTGCCAGAGCATGTTTGTAAGGTAATAGAGTACTGCCCAGCGATTTCCTGCATGGCCTGAATCATTGCAATGCGCTCGCCAACCGGCAGATCCATCAGACGTAGGTTACGCATATTGCGAACGCATTTCCGGTACATCTCAACGAAGCTTATTATACAAACCTTTGTAAAGCCCGCAAGGATCTTGGTTAGCTTGGTAAATGCCGAGATGTGGAAGGCGGGAGTGTAGCGATTAGTGAAAAGGATCGGGTCGTAACGCCAAAACACCCGGTCGTGACCGATCCGTCCAGCCAGAGCCTGGAAGGTACTAATCCGTTCGTCGATAGGTGGAACTTTCACCTCAATACTGTTGTCATACGGAGTGAGGGTAAAAAGGAAGTAGTAATGGTACTGACGATCGTCAAGTTCAGGTAGCCTATTGAGGATCGGAGCCGGATTCTTGGTCCAGAATACCACGCATTGAATATCCTCAGGCATCAGGGAAATCTGAGAAACTTGATGGAAATTCAGGGGATTACGAACCAGGACAAAACCTGCCCGAAGCCTTTTGATAAACCATTCGGCGTAAAAGGCGGGAATATCGGTTCGTCTGCTGGCGCTGAGTATCATGAAGGTTTATTGGTCCTGGCTGTCAGGAACGGTGGTAAAGATCCGCGCAGTAAGACCGTTGATGACTTGCAGCAGCAAGTCATCAACGGTCACTGCGAGGAGCAGAAGGTGGTCTTCCTGCTTTAAAGAGATATCCTGTGAAAACATTTATACCGCAAGGGCCGGTTTTGTTGGAGCAGGCAAGCTGCTCAACTCAGCTTTATCCAAGAAACAGCTTCATGCTCACCCGCAGGCGATCTATTGATTTAGCGAGGGTTTCTATCTCGTCGCCGGTTGGTATCTCGATCTTTTCACCGACCTTGCCCTTGGATATGTCGTTGGTGGCACTGGAAAGTCTTACAACCGGCTCAATTACCGTCTTGTTAATGCTTCTGCTGATCGCATAGACGATAGCTGTCAGCACCAGTATAAAGACAATTACGTTGATCGCCAGACTTTTGTATATTTTGCTGAGCACCACTGTCCTGTCTTTCATTACGTAAATATAGCCGATAATTCCACCGGAATAATCTTTGAGAGGGGCAATGCCTAGAGAATAAGATTTTCCTTGGTAGGATGCGGTGTCGATATAGGGAAATGATCCCTGGGCTTTGGCCTTGTCAATCATTGTAGCATTGATGATTGCCATGGTCAGTGTTGAATCGGTTGAATAAAGTGCCAGATAGTCACCGATCGGCTTGGCTTTGCCCTGCCAATCCGGCAAGGATTGGGCGACCGATGTGGCTGATTTGGCAATCAGAATACCGCATTCAACATTATTGGCGCGTTTGGTGTCATGGAGGGCCGGGGCCAGATCGCCACCAAATTCAAGAGATCCGACCAGGTTGCCCTTGGAGAAAACCGGCTCAACACCCCGCAGGCCGAGCCCGGTCCGGCCAAATTCAAGACCCTTGACGCCTGTCTTGTTTTTGTACACATCAGCAATGGTTTTCCGGACATCTCTAAGGTTGTCGCCATAATGATCGACATTCTGCAACCTGAGGAGGGCCACGCCGGGAGGCTGGTGAAAATTCATCTGGTTCAGATGGAAGCCCTTTTTAAGGGCTTCATAGGATTGTTGATATTCACTTGTGAGCTTGGCCCGGTCACCCTTGCCAATCGCCTCGCCTACGTCAGGGGTGTTGGCAAGCAATGTAGCCATTTGCTTGTAGATGTTGAGATGGCTTTCGATAAAACCCTGGGCAGTACTCAAGGCACTTGCCACGGAGTCCTCAGCGTCGGTTTTTAAGATGGAAACCTGGGAGTAATAGTTGAAGGCAGCAACGCATGTCATTGAAAGAATCAAAATGAAGGCGACCGGCATAATAGTCTTTTTTTTCAGTCCCGAGGGCAAGATGTGGGTAAAGGTCATAACGGTGTCGCCTCCTATGAAGATAATATTCTAATGGTTTCTGCTGCGAAGGTTTGTTTATCCCTGGTGTCTTCGATTACATCCTTGAGAAGATCGGAGAGCCTTTCGAGATCCTTTTTCACCGGCGCCGGGCCGGGTAGCCATTTTTCATCGACGATGCGTTTGAAAAATTTCAGCCCGGCAGGCCCAACTTGCTCAACGAATGCCTCCCGCATTTCATCAAGAATTCCATTCAGGTTGCTGACCGGATCTCCTTTAGAGGAATCCTTGCCGTTTTCGTCCGGCCTTTTCAGGTAAACGGTTTTGTCGGCGAACTTGATAAGCGAGAGAAGATCCGGTGTTGGCGGAATGGGTTCCCGTTCACCGGATAAATCGACATTGGGTATAAAAAATGATGACCTGAAGTCGAGCTCATCAAACTGCGCAAGGCAACCTGCACCTCTGAGATTTCCATATGATAGCCGGTAGACATCACCTTCTCTGATAAAAATTTTAAACAGACGGTTTGAGTCAATTACGGAGATGGAGAACAGGCCCGTTTTCTTGTTCCGAAGTAGATCGGAGAGAATTTCCGACAAATCTACCTTCATAAATTCCCCCTTTGCGTGGCAGCGTTTCTTGACCGTTGGTAAAAAAGCCTAACCCTATCGTCACTATATCGAACAAGAATGGAAAGTCAAGGGAACCGGGGTAAAAGATGTGCGTAATGTGCAATATGTGCAAAAAGCGTTTGCAGTAGGTCGAGGTCTGAGAATCTGCAGGAGGAATTACGGAGAGAAGATATCAACGACGCGGATAAACCACTTGTTGGGTGACAGTAACAATGTAGTTGGAAGTTTTCGGCAACTATACTACCATATAACAATATCGGTAATACAGGCAGTTATCAAAAAGTTTATAGCTCATTGATGTCTTCTGGCGAGGATTTTTACCACTCACTCCAGAAGTGCAGGAAGTCCGAATGAAACTGAGTGTAGCGTTTGTATTCACCTGTATCGTCTTGTTCATCATCGATTGAGCAATGGCCCGGGATCAGGCTTGACGAGCAAGACCCATAGTGCCAATGTTGGGAAGATTGATTGTGTGGGCCAAGGAACGGATCACCGTCGGTACCCAGGATAGAAATCCAGCTTGCGACTGCCTTCGCTGTCGGCGATTCTCTGCATGGCCATGGCCGGGCCAATGATATCGAAAGGTCTTGGGAGTTGGAAAAGAGGAGGCTCACCATGCAAAAAGGCAAAAATTTCCGTGGAAAAACCGATAAAACATTGGCAGCTGTATGCGGCCTTTTCTGCGAGGCATGCACTTTATTCATCGCCACTCAGGAAGATCCATCAAGGCTTAAGGCTTTGGCTGGGCGATTCGGTCTTTCCGAGGAGGAGGTCAGGTGCAATGGCTGCCGGTCGGATAAGAGAACGACGTATTGCGCGACGTGCACGATATTTGCCTGCGCGTCCAGGCGGGGGAAAGATTTCTGTAGCGAATGTGCTGAATATCCTTGCACGGATCTCATACAGTTTCAATCCGAGAGGCCGCACAGGATAGAACTTTGGGATAACCTGGCGCAGATCAAAACCATGGGATGTGAACAATGGCTTACGGCTGTTCGGGAACATTATACCTGCCCGCGATGCCGGACCATCAACTCCGCTTACGATTCCCGGTGTAGAAGGTGCGGTGGGGAGCCGAGCTGCGGCTATGTAGCTAAACATCAGCAGGCGATTCAGCTGGCCAAAAAGAACAGGTGATTTTTTGGTAAATCGATCGCTAATGCGCAATCATCTGTGCCAGATTTTGTGTATGGAGGACCATTGGAGTGGCAAGCCTGAGTATAGATTCAGTACAGCACATTTATTACGAGTTGCTTGATGGGGAGCGCGATAAGCCCTATCTGATCTTTCTCCACGACGCTCTGGGGTGTAGCGCGATGTGGAAGGATTTCCCGCGTCTGCTGTGCGAAAAAACGGGTTGTCCGGGGCTTGTGTATGATCGCCTTGGCCACGGTAAATCCTCGCCACTTTCCGGTTCCAGAACAATACATTACCTGCACCAGTGTGCACTTGTCGAGTTGCCGGCGATTATAACCTTGCTGATCCCCGCCACCAGGTACTTTCTAGTTGGGCACTCCGATGGTGGAAGTATAGCCCTCATTCACGCCTCGGGAAAACCGGTTTATCTGAAAGGAATTATAACCGAAGCGGCGCATGTTTTTGTTGAACAAGAGACCTTGGCCGGCATTGAGACCGCCACAGATGCTTTTTATGCCGGGAAGCTGCACAGGCTGTCCGGTCACCATGGCGAAAAAACCGCCGACCTCTTTAGGGCATGGTCTGAAACGTGGCGCAACGAAAATTTTAGATCGTGGAATATCGAATACCTACTGCCGTCGATCGCATGTCCGGCTTTAATTTTGCAAGGTAGTGAAGATAGATATGGTACAATTGCCCAAGTGGAATCAATTGCCTCGAAGGCTTTGGCCGCCGAGAAGGTGATGATCGCGGCATCCGGCCATGTCCCGCATCACGAAAAGACCGATCTTGTCCTGCGGCTTATGAGCAGTTTCTTAAGGCAGAGGATGGGATATTGATGCAGTTTTTGCTAAACTAGTTGTTTTAGCGTAAAAATAATTGCATGGCCAGCCTTGACAGGGTAGCCTTGGCGGATGTACCATAAATGGTTTGGTTTTACAAATATTTCCAACGAAAACCAAATTATTTCAGTTGTATATCAGTATCCAGTCAGGGTCGAAAGCAAACGGCTTTCGTCATTTAAAAAGTAATAAAGAGAGGGCATTAAAGTGGCAGAGATAACAGTAGATCGACAAAAGGTGAAGTTCAAGATTGTATATCAGATATTGATAACCATGTTTATTGTCTCCCTCGTTCCTCTGGGTGGCCTTTGGTATATCAGTATTTACAAGTCCAAACAGGGGTGGACTGACAACATCTTTGATAACCTCGTGCAAAACACCGAAAGCTTAAGCCGCAGTGTTGATGATTGGACATCGATGAATCTGCGGCTACTCACGCAAAATGCGGCGTCTCCGGATATTCTCGGCATGGAGGCTGCTACCCAGGCTCCAGTCTTGAAGACGATTATTTCTACCTATGAATGGATATATCTAGCCTTCACCATTCTGCCAAATGGCCAGAACCTCGGGCGAAGTGACGACAATCCTCCAACCTTCTATGGTGACCGGGAATATTTCCAGCAGGTGTGGGGTGGTAACCCAATTGGGCAACAGGTACTGATGGGCAAGACATCCAATAAGCCGGCTTTTATCCTTGCGCAAATGATTAAAGGAGAAAAGGATAGAAATCTCGGCGTTATTGCCATCGCCATGACCCTTGAGGACCTGTCGAAAACCATAACAAAAATCAAGATTGGCCGTACCGGCTATGCAATTTTACTTGATGATAAAAACAGGTTGATTGCCCATGGTAAAGGAGCAATTTCCTCAAAATTGCAGGATTTTACCCATCCTGTCCTGGGGCGGCCTGGAAAAATTGATCAGAGTTCCTTTGTATTTACCGATGAGGGTAAAAAAATTGTGGCCTTTAGCCAGAAGACAAAATTGGGCTGGACCCTTATCGTTCAACAGGATTATGAGGAGGCCTATGCTGCAGCCGACGAAGCGCAGAGAAATGCCCTCTTGCTTCTGGCAGTTACCTTGGTGACCGCTATGCTTATTGCCTTCTTGCTTGCCAAGCGCCTCAGTACTCCGATTCAGAATCTCACCCAGATAGCCGATGAAATCAGTCGAGGCAATTTGGAGGCCACGATCAAAGAGGCGGGACGCAACGATGAGATAGGCGCTCTTGCCAGGGCGATTGAGCGAATGGGGGTCAGTCTTAAAATGGCCTTTGAAAGGATAAAGAGAAGGTAGGTGGTTACGACCCGTTACTTTCGCGTATTTTCCAGATTATTTTTAAATTAGTACGTTTGTTTGCCATCATCTGAGATGTGCTTCCACCCTAGGCCGACTATGTTACCCGCAAACAGCAGGCAACATAGTCGGCCTTTTTTGCGGGGTGATTCTTGCCAGATTTTTCCCGTTCTTCAAACCGCTTCTCTGCAGAGTCCCGGTCTTGATTTTAAATGGATGCCGGCTGGCTATACCTTTCCTTTCGGTACCGAAATATATTTTTGAACCTTTTCGGGTCGGTTTCAGTTTTTCAGGCTTTTCGGCGACGACACCGTTTTCAGGGCTTGGTGCAACCGGAGAGCTTTCTTAATCGAAAGGTCAATAGAATGGCGACGCTCAGGAGGGCGGCGAGAATCTGCAGGCAACCGGTGAAACTCCGCGCATGATCGAAATACATCCCGGCAAGAAGTGGGGCAAGGGCCGCCGGGATGTTGGCGGAAAACAGCCAGCCGTAAACCTGACCGACATGTCTGTGGCCCCAGATGCCGGCAACCGTCGCGGCGTAGAGGACGAGTACGCCGCCGTAATGGAAGCCGGCGAGCAGGGCATACAGCAGCAGGCCTTTTTCGCTGACCAGTATCAGCGGTGCCGCCAGGAGTACAGCTGCCTGGCCGGCGAGGTTCCAGCGGATGGCGGTCAGGGCAGGTATTTGATCGGCAAGCCATCCCCAGCAAATTCGGCCCAGGGCGTTAGCCAGGGCAAAAAGGGCCACGGCGGTTATCCCCGTCTGTATTGACCCGTTGGGAAAGAGCTCCTTGAGGTTGGCATTGATGGTGAACCCGGCGGCAAGGCCGGCTATCATCGCCAGGTAGAGAAGCCGGAATTGTGGTTCTCCCAGGACCTTTTTGAAGGCAAGGGGGGCGCTTTGTTGTGCTGTATCGTCCGCCGGGTTGCGCATCATCAGACCGCCGAGCACGACACAGCCGAGAAAAATGGCGCCAAAAAAGAAAAAAGTGGTAAACGGCGACCAGGAAAAGCCGTTCATTAAGCGCCCCGCCGTTTGACTGACAAGGGCCGCCCCACCCCCGAATCCAGCCACCGCAACGCCGGTTACCAGGCCTTTATTGTCCGGAAACCAGCGGATGCAGGTGGCAATGGGAACGATATAGGCCAGGCCGGCGCCAACTCCGGCACAAATTCCGATTCCGGCGACGGTCAAGGCAAAATGATACTGTCCGAGGGAGGCGAGCATCCAACCACCGCCGAAAAGCAGACCTCCGCTGACCGCGCAGAAGCGGGGGCCAAATCGAGGCAGGAGGGTGCCAGCCAGGAGCATTGTTGCCGGAAAGACAAAGTAGAAGACGGTGAAGGGCACTTGCACCGGTCCCTGCAGTAGGCCGGTGATATCGCGGATTGGCCGAACATACACTGACCAGGAATAGGTGGCGCCAAGGCAGACCTGCATGAGTACGGCGGCAGCCAAGATGAGATATCGTTGCATATTTATGCCTTTATCTGCCAGGGGAATTCGTCCTGGTTTCTTTCATTGCATATGGGCGGTTAGTTTCTGATTTAAGAGAGTGGGCGTTCTGCCCAGCCCGGGGATTCTACACTTTTTAGTGATTCGGAGAAACCCTTAGTCTCAAACTCAGCTATTTTGATTTTCTATGGGGCGGTGGCTGCGGGGTTGCTTGCTTTGTCTCGGATTTGCGCAGAAATGCGGGCAGCGAAAATCCTCATACCTCCTTCCTCAGTGCGGCACCATTCGACATAGCGGTAAGTTTGAGAATGCTTATTATTGAAACTGACACAGCTCGCTGGACATGGGCTGCGATAATACTTTTTCGACCGCAGAAATGTGGTTTCATGAATGAGGAGGAATAGCGATGGATACGCAAAAAAGGATGGTTGAATCTTTTCAGATCACCCACCGGGCCTATATAAAAAATCTCATTGATAGCCTGAGCCTGCTTGAAAGAGAAATCGAGGATTCGCGCCAGATCGATAGCGTGTGCACCGGAGAATGGTGCCGGGCAATCGAGTTTTCATTGGACGAACTTGCCAAGGATCTCTACTCGATCAGTGAGCCACGGTGGATGGCCGACGATTATTCGCGGACCCTGCGAAACAGCCGCCGCAGACTGCATGATCTCTACGCAAAATATCAGGGAATGAGCTCACGGGCAGAGCATTAACAAGGTGAGGTTTGCGAACACTATTAGAAGATTGCAGCAGTGTTGGTATACCAATCTGCGGTTTCTTGTTACCGAGCACAGCAGCCAGGCTTGGTTCGGGTATTTCCTGACGGCGAAAAGCCCGTATGTCAAGCCTGGTTCCTGTTTCAAGAGGGTGAGCGCTTTGTCGGCTACCGGTCGCTTTCTTGCAGCCGGAATCAGCCAATGGTGTCGACCGCAGCGAACCTCGGTTCGTGCAGCGGCAGGATAATGTCCGCCATATCCCGTACTTTCACCATCATATCATAGGCTTCATAGGTGTTGATATGGGTGCCTGGCGGGATGACCTCCATTTCCATGGCCCGGATTTTCGCTGGCGGTTCAAAATTTTCCATGATCACGCAGAAGCCGGTAATTGCCGCCTTACCCTTTGCGGTATCGATAAAGACCGTCATTCCGCCAGGGGTGTGGGCCGGGGTGTGCATGACGCTGATACCTGGCAGGATCTCCCGGTCTTCCTTGACGACCTCTATCTGCTGGTTCTCCTCTATCTCCAGAATGAAATCCTCCACATAGCGGAAATCGAGGGGGTGGGGGTTCTTGATGGCCACCAGTTCTTGTTCGTGGATATAAAACCGCGCCTTGCTGCATTTATAATCGTTTTCGCAGTGATCGGCGTGGAGATGGGTATGGATGACGATATCGATGTCGGCCGGGGCAAGACCGAAGCGGCCCAGGCCTTCTTCGATGGTGGTAATCTTGCCGCCGATCGCCACCTCCCTCTCGCCTGACTGAACAGGATGCATCTCCCCGGTATCAATCAGTATCTTCTTGTTCCCGCCTTCAATATACCAGCTGTAGATAGGGATGGTGAATGGGGTGCCATAATCATGCTGGTAGGTCATCATTCCTTTGTCAAAGACCTTAGTGCCGACAACGATGGGATGGATTTTATAGGTGGTCATGGGTACCTCTCCTTGGTGATTGAAGGCGGATTACAGCTTCACTTCCTTGAAAAATGCTGAGCGCGGGGAGAAATGTCAATCATAATCTATGCCCTGGCAATGAGAAACCTCAAGACAAGAAATTGCAACGAATAATGGCGCGGAATATATCGGGTCCTGCCGATTTGACTTGTCGGACATCCACCTTACATTGGCTATACAGTGCGCAGTCAATGCCGCACCAGAAGCGGCAAAGGGCGACTAAAAAGGGCACCTGTTTGTGGAGTATTAAATCCCTGTGTCATCAGGATCATACCCATGGAGGAGCGACATGATTAAGCAAGCAAAGAACACGATTTGTCTCTGGTACGATGGCGATGCCGAGGACGCGGCGCGGTTTTACGCCGAGACCTTTCCCGATTCATGCCTTGGCGCTGTGTACCGCGCACCTGGCGACTATCCGTCCGGAAAACAAGGGGATGTGTTGACCGTCGAGTTTACGGTGATGGGGATCCCGTGCATTGGACTAAACGGTGGGCCGGCTTTTCAGCACAACGAAGCCTTCTCGTTTCAGGTCGCAACCCTTGACCAAGCCGAGACCGATCGCTATTGGCAGGCAATCGTCGGCAACGGCGGCCAGGAAAGTGATTGCGGCTGGTGTAAAGATAAATGGGGGGTATCCTGGCAAATTACGCCGATCGCCCTGATAAAGGCGATTACCAATTCCGATCCCGCTGCCGCCAAACGCGCTTTCGAGGCGATGATGCAGATGACCAAGATCGACATCGCGGCAATCGAGGCAGCCTGCCGCGGTTGAGCGTGCCATCTTGGACGCATTACCGGTGCATCCCTGATGGGCGCAGTCCTTGCCGTCAAATAATCCCCAGCCCGAGAAAGAGGGCGATGGCTAGAAGAAAGAACCCGGTCAGGGTCTGGATGGCCGTCATGGTGACCTTTTTCAAAAAACGCTTGCCGATCATGACCCCGAGAAAGGCGGAGAGGGCGGAAACCATGAGCAGCGGCCATTGGTCCGTTACCATTGAGGCACCTGTCCCGGCAGCGATAAAGGCAGCGAAGTAGGTAAGTATCCGTACCATGTCCACCATAAAGCCGATGACTGAGTTGGTGCCGACAAAGCTCTCGGCGGAAAGCCCCGCCTTGGCGAGAAAGGCCGAACGCAGGGCGCCCTGGTGGCCGGAAAAACCGCCGAAAAAGCCGGAAAGAAGGCCGCCGATCACCAGATGGCGACCGCTGAAGGTGAGCTTGCGCAGGCCCGGCAGCAGTTCGAACAGGGCGAAGACCGTCATCAATAAAGCCATGACCACCTTTACCGGGGTGATCACCGCAAGATGGGGCCCCAGGGAATATTCGACGAGATGGCCGAAATCGGCGGTATAGGCGAGGGCCGAAGCACCGACGAAGGCGGCGGCAATGGCCGGCAGGCCGAAGCGGACAACCACGGCCCGGTCCGCTTTGCGGCCGACCACTATCGTTTTGAAGATACTGTTGGCCCCGTGCACCACGGCCGTTGCGGCAACCGCCACCTCCACCGGAAAAAAGATGGCGAAAACGGGCATCAACAGGGTGCCGAGACCAAAGCCGGAATAGAAGGTCAGTGCCGCCACGGCGAGCGAGGCAAGGCTGAGGGTCAGATAAAGGGTCATGGGCCCATCTCCTTGGTATACATGATCTTTTAGGAGCTGGTTTGCAACTCCCCGAGCAGTTCCGCAAGCTGTGACTCGACCACGGTCAGGACCTCCCGCCCCTTGTCGGTCAGATAATAGCGGCGCGGCGCCTTAGGGCCGCGCTCCGCTTCCACCTCACTCCGCAGCCAGCCATGGCCTTCCATCCGTTTCAGCATGGGATAGAGGGTGCCCGGACTCACTTGGTAACCGTGCCGCTGCAGTTCCCGCAGCATCCACTGGCCGACCACCGGGCCTTCCGCCGCGTGGTGGAGAATGTGGATCTTCCAGAAGCCGAGGAGGATCTCCTTGTTGATTGTGGTCATGTCATCTGTGCTTGTCTTCATAACGAAAAACGTATACGATAAACGTAATTGAGTCAATCGATTTTTTCTGCAGAAAACTCAGAAACACGTCAGTTGTTCGGCAATCGTGGAAAGGGTGAGTAAGTGGCGTTAGACGCATGTTGATGAGAGAAGATGAGGTGAAGATTATTCAGGCACTCAAGTCCTCTGCGACCGAATGCGGGTGTGCCCTGTCTTTTGTGCGCGCATCGGCAACAAGCAGCATCACAACGATCCAGTTCGAGACCGTAGTCACCGGCTGCGGATCACGTTTGCTGTCGCGACAATCCTTATCGTTGCCGTGCTCGTGGTCGTGGTTGGAAGTCGTGCCTTGGCGAAAGGAGCTTCATCGAAGGGCTAAGGTGCTTTGTTCTTCATCGTACTTTTCCCAGGTACTGACTGACAAGGGGATTAGGATAAAAATATACTGTTTTCCGCCACTTATTTCTGTTATGATATCTTGGAAATATGTAGACCTTTATCCATGCAAAATATTCCAAGTTAGGTAGGTTTTTTGCTTTTTTAGTTAACACCACAATTTTGCTTACTAGCTGGACGAATTCCGTCCAGCTAATCACTTGTTAGATATGGATTTCTACACTCTTGAATGGTAAGCACGGGAAGTGACGAAAAATTGGTGAGATGTCCCTTTGTTTTTCCAATTATGTGCTAAGCTTAGTCGATGGGATTGATCGCTATGGACAGAGCCGAAACGTGGCAAAGACTTATAGAGTTAGGAGCAGCAAAAGGGACAATGCCCTATGACCCTTTCGGTCCATGGAATCTTTCGGGTGTCGATCTCACCAAAGCTGATCTTAGCGGGGCCGATCTTAGCAATGTTATTTTTAGAAAGGCAATCCTCATGAGAACCAATCTAGCAGGGGCCGACCTAACCGGTGCAGATCTCGGTGAGTCTTTTCCCGTTAAGGCTAATTTTGAACAGGCTAAACTCAGTAGTGCCGATCTCAGTAGGGCCTGTCTCGCAGAGGCCAATCTCAGTAGGGCCAATCTCACAAGAGCCAGTCTCGCACATGCCGATCTCAGCGAAGCCAATCTTACCGGAGCCAATCTCGCCGGAGCCAATCTCGCCGGAGCTTTGCTATTAAGAACGATTTTTTCAGGGGCAACTCTCACCGGTTGTTATGTATACGGCGTTTCAGCTTGGGGAGTAATTTTGGAAGGAGTGAAAGAACAATCAAATCTCCTAATTACTCCACCGAATGAACCTGCAATAACCATTGATAATCTTGAGGTTGCGCAGTTTGTATATCTACTCCTCCACAGCGCAAAAATTCGTTCTGTTATTGATACCATCGGCATGAAAGGGGTTCTTATCCTCGGCCGGTTTAATCCTCCCGAAAGAAAAGCAGTCCTTGATGCTATCCGGAACAAGCTTCGAGAACTTGGCTTCGTACCCATTATGTTCGACTTCGAAAAACCGGTCCAGCGAGACTTCACTGAGACAATCAAAATACTGGCGGGAATGAGTCGTTTCATTATTGCAGATATAACGAGCCCGAAATCATGTCCGCTTGAACTTCAAGCAACTGTTCCTGATTATAAGATACCTTTCGTTCCTATTATCCAAGAAGATGAAAAACCATTTTCTATGTTTCAAGATTTAACAAAATATCCATGGATGTTTGAACTTCTCAAATACGATTCGGTTGAGAAGTTGGTAGCAGTTTTTAAAGATGCCATAGTTAACCCAGCCCTTGAACGTGCTAAAGAATTTGATATCCGAAGAAATCAAGCAATAAGCAACAGGCATGTCGATGATTATTTAAAGGGTAGATAGCAAAAATAGAGAGGACAGGCTTGACTTATTTACAATTTATTACAGTCACATTGTACCAACATCAAAATGCACCGGATTAACCGGTGATTATCGTGTTCCCATGGTCCACATATCTCATATATAGTTTAACCGAATAGTTCCCGAAAAGAACTCAGCAACCTCATATTTAGGCTGTGCTTATCCAACAAACATTGCCCTGGTGCATCTCATATGCCCACTGAAAAACTGCTTGAATCAAAACTTACATGAGATGCCTTGGCAATATTCGGTATGCCAAAGGCTCAACCTCAACTCTCCAAAGCCTCCCGCACCTTGGCGGCCAGTTCACCTTTAGAAAAAGGTTTGCGGAGAAATGACACCCCTTCTATCAGCACCCCCTGATTGGCGATGATATCGGCCGGGTAGCCTGACATGAACAAACATTTCATCTCCGGCCGGCTCTCCAGCAAGCGGGCCGACAGTTCACGGCCGTTCATTTCGGGCATGATCACATCAGTTGCCAATAGGTGTATCTGACCAGGATATTCATTGGCCAGGCGGATGCCCTCGCTCGGAGTACCTGCCGCCAATACGGTATAGCCCAGGCGTTCGAGCATCGACGTGCTCATGTGCAAAAGGGTCGGCTCATCCTCGACCAGCAAGACGATTTCATCGCCATGTACAACAGCCTCCGCAGATGGTGCAGGTCGCGCCTCTGTGGCCGTCTCGACATGCCGGGGGATACAGATGGTGAAGGTTGTTCCTTGTCCCGGCTCACTGGCGAGATTGATGAAACCGTTGTTCTGCTTCACTGCCCCGTACACCGTGGCGAGGCCCAGGCCGGTTCCCTCGCCGATATCCTTGGTCGTAAAGAACGGTTCGAAGATGTGTGTCAAGGTCTCCTCGTCCATGCCGCTGCCGGTATCGCTTACGGCAATAGTCACATACTCCCCGGGCAGAGACCCCGCATGAGTGGCACAGTAGTCCTGGTTAAAAATGGCGTTTTTCGTTGCAACGGTAAGTTTACCGACACCGCCGATAGCATCGCGGGCATTGACGCAGAGATTGGTGAGAATCTGGTCGATTTGCGATGGGTCCATATTGATCGGCCAGAGATCGGAGCCGGGAATCCACATGAGATCGATGTTTTCACCGATGAGCCGGCGCAGCATATTGAGCATCCCTTCGATGGTCTTGTTGAGATCAAGAACCTGGGGTTCCACGGTCTGCTTGCGGGCAAAGGTCAGCAGTTGCCGGGTCAGGTCGGCGGAGCGTCTGGATGCATTGAGAATTTCCTCCAGTTCGGCATGAAACGGTTGTGACGAGTCGACCTGCTCAAGGATCATTTCCGAGTACCCAACGATCACCCCGAGCATGTTGTTAAAATCGTGGGCGACTCCACCTGCCAGCTGACCGATGGCCTCCATTTTTTGAGCCCTGAGGAGTTCTGCTTCGAGACGAGAGCGTTCCTGCTGCGCCAGTTCCCGTTCCTCAATTTCTACCCTGAGTTGCTCGTTGGCCTTTTCTAAATCTTCGGTCCTTTCGGCAACTCGCAACTCAAGATTGTTTCGACTTTCTTGAAGCTCGGTCTCCTTGACCTGTAACTCCTGCACGGTTTTCGCCAGGAGTTGCTGCTTATCGAACAAGGATTTCCAGGTTTGGTAGCGGCTTTTTTCCACAAGAAAGGCCAGAAGACAAACCATCAGGTAGCTGGGGATAAAACGGATGGCAAAATCCCGGCTGTAAACATTGATCAAGTCGGAGGATAAATCGAAGGCAAGAAACCCTGCGCAATAGACCAAAAGAAGGAGGGCGAGCGATATTCCTTGCCGGAGGCCAAGAAGATACAAAGATATCAGAGGGAAGGTATACAGCCACATGAAGGCTGTGGCATGGACCCCTCCGATAAAAAACAGAACGCCGAAAAAGAGCCCTAAACCAAGCACGCCAACCTTCGAACAGGTTGGCTCGTCGCCAGTTTTATTGAGGTACAGCAGAAGGGTGATACCGAGGGCGGCCGTCACAAAATCAGCAAGACCAAGCAACACGGCCCGTTGCACGAAGGCGATTATCCCCATGATAATAAGAAACAGGCACCCCACGCCGAGAAAAACGTACAGCAGGATAACCTTGCGCAAGGTTTCACTGTCGTATTCTTCTCGAATCCCCTTGAAATGAAAAAAGTGCATTTCCTTGGTACAACTCCGCTGATGATGCTTCGGTTTTTCGCTGCAAAATAGTGAATGCGAGTGCTAAACGGTTTTAAGGTTTTTAAAATCAACAAGCCTCACATCAAAAACCGTTCCGTTCACTGCTTGTTGTATCCTGTATTAAGCGAACTCGCATGTTGTTTCGGCAAATCAAGGTATTTCTGTTGGGATTGTTTCTCAACAGGCGATGTCGGCCTCCGGGTTTGATTATCCGCAGGTAAGGCTCTTCGAAAGCCCAAGCCCAAGCCCAAGGCTTTACAGCCAATCTCCAGCCTACAGGGAAAGCCCCTTGGCGGCCATCAACAGGTCCACTATCTCCGATGGGTCGGAAGTTACGGCGATTGTCTCCCGGTACGGCTTCTTCATAAAGCCTTCCTGCCCGGCCTTGTCGAGCATCTGCTTCAAGGGTTCGAAAAAGCCGTTGATGTTCAGCAAGCCAAAGGGCTTTGAATGGAATCCCAGCTGCCTGAGGGTGTAGATTTCGAAAAATTCGTCATAGGTGCCAATGCCCCCTGGGAGAATGATAAACCCGTCGGAGAGATCAATCATCAGTGTCTTGCGTTCGTGCATGGTTGGCATGACATGAAGGTGGGTCAATCCTTTGTGGAACTCCTCCTTGTCTTTCAAGGCCTGGACAGTAACGCCGATGATTTTTCCTCCGCTCTCAAGGACACTCTCGGCAAGCTGGTTCATGAGACCGGTGCAGGACCCACCATAGATGCAGGTAATCCGTCGCCTGGCCAGTTCACGGCCGAGGGCGGCGGTGGCTTCCATATAGACCGGGTGCTTGCCGGTGCTTGAACCGAGGAACACGCATATTGATTTCATTGAATCGTCTCTTGGTTGGTGTTGGTAAGTGTTTGCTATCCTTGCCCTGCCGGTGGCGCAAGTCCTTACAAGATCCCCAGCTGGCAGTTTGTGACTGGCTGAGTCAACGGCGTTCCCCGGCAAAATTCATCATCTTGCAGCAGAAATCTTTGCCGCTTATGGCCAAGGGGCTTGCCATCGCTCCGTGACTGATATACACATATGCGGGATAATTTTCGCTGTGTGCAGCTCGCCCCATGACCGTCAACCGATATGGCTTTAAACCGAGCGACACGTTTTCATTTCCCTCTGTATACGAGTATCCATGAAATTTCTCTTTGATTTTTTGCCGATTCTGTTCTTCTTTCTGGCCTACAAGTTTTTTGATATCTACGTTGCCACGGCAGTGGCCATTGCCTCGACCTTTGCGCAAGTTGCCGTTATTTGGTTTAATACCCGGAAGGTGGCAACCATGCAGCTGGTGACTCTGGCGATTATCGTCGTCTTCGGCGGACTCACCCTCTACCTGCAGAATGAGCTGTTCATCAAGTGGAAACCAACGGTTATCAACTGGCTGTTCGGCGCGGCCTTTCTTGCCACGCAGTTTTTTGGTGAGCAGACCGCTATTGAGCGGATGATGGGCAGTGCCCTGACCCTGCCAAAAACTATCTGGCGCCGCCTGAACCTCGGCTGGGTGGTGTTTTTTTTCGCCGTTGGTTGTGCCAATCTCTATGTAATGAGCCACTTTGACAGCAATACCTGGGTCAATTTCAAACTCTTTGGTATGCTCGGCCTGACGGTGGTCTTTATTATCCTCCAGTCGATCTTTCTGTCGCGCTACATAAAGGATTCCGGCGACAAACCCCAATAGAGTCGTAACATACTATGTATAACCAGGCCTTTCAGCTTAACCAGACCTTTGTTCAGGAGCTCTTCGACCGCATTAATGGTTCGAAGGAGGTTATCGTCCCCAATTCCGCCCTGAGCGATATGTTTCTGCGCGGCAATATCCCGTCGCCCGAGCATCTGGCAGAGCTTCTTAACATCGCTCATTGGGCCAGTTTCTCCACCGAGGAGGGCTATTCGGTCACCGCCTCGCTCATCCTCCGCAAGCCTGATCATACCGCCGATACCTTTTACTTTGACACCCCCATCGACCTGACCGCCAGAACCCTCGTCAAGCTCGGCCCAGCGCTGGAAAACCCGCAGGCGGATATCGGCGTTTGGCCGGATGACAAGGGGCAGCTGAAGATCTGGGGTTTTACCGCCATTTCCTATGAGATGGTCATCAAATCCGATCTGTGGATCCAGATTCTCGGGCCCGGCCGCATCCTTATCATGTATAGCGGCAGGACGGTGGCGGCGGTTACCGCCAACCGGGCGGTGTTTATCGATTCGCGGAGTTTTCTCCACTCGATCATGCCGAAGATCGCCGCCCAGGCGCAGAATACCGATATCAGCCTGTTGAATCTTTTCCGCTATAATTCCATCCTCAAGATTGCCCAGCAGATGCGCAACCACGGCCGCGGCGGCACCGTCCTGATCGTCCCGGCGGACATGAACTGGAAAAACTCGATCACCGCACCCATCCAGTACACCGGCGGCGCCAGCTTTCTCGATGCCGACGCGGTCATGACGCCGCCGACCCGCACCGATCTGGCGGATTCGGAGAACCTGCTGCGCATCGTCAAGGAAATGAATCTCAACCTGCACAAGGACTGGCTGCGCAACTGGCAGCAGGTTCAGCAGCAGTGCGCGCGCATCGCCCGCCTGACTTCGGTGGATGGCGCCCTGGTCATGAACTTCGACCGCTATGTCTATTGCTTTGGCGCCAAGATCGAGGCTATCGACACCCGGATCCTGGCCACCAACCTCAGGGTTATCGAGCCGTTTGAAGGTCATGAGCCGACCGCCCGGCCCTTTTCCAGCCTTGGCGGCACCCGCCACATCTCCGCCGCCCAGTTTGCCTTTGACCAACCGGGGGCAATCTCCATTGTCGCCTCCCAGGACGGCAATGTCACCTTCTTCACCAGAGACAGCGAGACCGGGGGCATCCTCTCCGTCCAGCAGGCGGAAATGGCCCTGCTGCATGAAGGCCTCGGCGGCTCCCTCTGGAACCTGTCTCTCTTCTCCGAGATGGGCTGGCTGGAAAAAGGCGTCAGCAAAAACGAGAAAGGCTACCTGGCCGGTATCGTCCGCTGGATGCGCAATACCTTTCAAAAGGACAAATAGGAAACTCCCTCTGTTCCCTCCGGCAATTGTCTACCTTTTTGATCCTCTTCAAGAAATACTTATGATCACACCTTGAATTGTGAGAGAATATAGCCGAAGGTGATCTTTCGACAGGGTACAGCACCTGCCATTTTTCCAGAGTATCACTCTCAATCGGCGTCCTCTCAGCGTTGCAGAATAGGGCTTTCTAAAACAAATTTTCGGATTGTTGTCGGCGTAAAAGCTGGCATTCGGCAATGGCAAGGTATAACACACTGCTGTTCTGGACTCCCAGTCCTCAGGGGTCTTTTCTCAGAGATGCCTTCTTGAAGATCGGTTTTCTTTTCTCTGCCGGATTCGCAATTCTTTTTGTAATATTTTCTCCTGTGTTTTCAATTGCTAATGATGCTCAACCGTTACAGAAGGTACGGTTGCAGCTGAAATGGCGGCACCAGTTTCAGTTTGCCGGGTATTACGCAGCCGTGGAGAAAGGCTACTTCCGCGATGCCGGACTGGAGGTTGAGCTTATCGAGGGCAGGCCCGGTATAACGCCATTTGCCGAACTCTTATCGGGCAAGGTTGAATTTGCAATCGAGTCACCGGCCATCATCACCAAGAGCCAGCATGGCATTCCCATCGTTGCCATCGCCGCCATCTTTCAGCATTCGCCGACTATCATCCTCACCAGGGCCGACAGCGGCCTGACCTCCCCGAAAAGCCTTGTCGGCAAACGTATAAAAATCACCCCTGAAACCGATCCGGAAAGCATTACGATGTTGAACCGGCAGGGAGTGGCGCTGGGGTCGATCAATGTATTTCCCCACGACTGGGACCTTCGGTCGTTGATTGAGGGGCAGGTTGACGGCCAAACCGCCTACATCACCAACGAGCCGTATCTCATGCGAAAAGCCGGGGTCGAGCCTGCCATTATTCAGCCAAGCGATTATGGCATAGACTTTTACGGCGATTGCATCATTACCCTCGCCCATGAAGTACGAACCCATCACGACCGCGTCAAGGCCTTTCGCAGAGCAGTACAGCAGGGATGGATATACGCCATGGCCAATCCCGAAGAAATTGCCGCCTTGATCCTCGACAAATACTCGAAGGAAAAATCATTTGAGCACCTGCTCTTCGAGGCAGAGGCCATGGCTGCCCTCATCCGCCCTGAACTTGTCGAGATTGGCCATATGAGCCGGGAACGGTGGAAACATATCGCCGATGTCTTTCTGCAGCTTGGTATGATGGATGGCGATTTCGATCTGTCCGGTTTTTTATACGGCGACCTGCGGGACCGGATTGAAAGAGAAGAATTGCAGAAGTCGCGTAATGTCCTGTTCTTGTGGATAGGTATCGCGGGAGTGAGTCTCTTCCTGTGGCTCAGCCTGGTCTTTTTTAACCGAAGACTTGCCAAGGAGGTTGAGAAACGTACCGAATCCCTTGCCACCAGCGAGAATAATTTTCGGGCTTTTTTTGAGATGGCCAGTGTCGGGGTGGGGCAGGTCGAGGTCTCGACAGGCAGATTTGTCCGGGTTAATAAGAAATACTGCGATATCCTGGGCTATACCGCCGAGGAGCTGCAAAGACTTTCCTATACCGATATCACCCATCCGGATGATGTTGGAAGGCAAGAGACCAATCTGGCGCGTCTTAAGTCTGGCGAAATTGCCGAATTTACGATGGAAAAGCGGTATTTCCGAAAAAACAAAGAACTGGTGTGGGGCTTGCTCACCGTTTCGCCGCTGTGGAGCGAAAATCAAACCCCCACTCATTTTTTGGTGGTGCTGAGAGATATTACTGTCAGGAAGAGTGCTGAAGAGCATCTGGTATTCGCTTCAAAGGTCTTTGACAATTCCATAGAAGGTATTGTTGTCACCGATGCTGCCGGGAAAATTCTCCAGGTCAACTCAGCTTTTACCATAATAACCGGCTATAGCGCCGAAGAAGCCATAGGGAAAAATCCCCGGATACTGAAATCGGACAAGCATCCTGCCGAATTTTACCGGGACATGTGGGAAAAGATCACCGGTGAGGGGAAATGGGCGGGTGAAATATGGAACCGGAGAAAAAATGGCGAGGCCTATCCTGAATGGCTGACAATAAGCGCCGTGCGCAATCAAGGCGGCAAAATAACCAATTTTGTTTCACTCTTTCACGATATCTCGGAGAACTTTCAACAAAAAGAGGCTCTTAAATATCAGGCCCAGCACGACGCCCTGACCGGATTGCCAAATCGCGTTCTTATGGCTGATCGTCTGGAGACGGCCCTGGCGAAATTGTCGCGTTCCAATTACAAACTGGCCCTGTTGTATTTTGATCTCGATAATTTCAAGTATGTCAACGATGCCTTCGGCCATACCGCCGGTGATGATTTACTTATAGAACTGGCGAGGCGTCTTTCGGTGGTCATTCGTTCAGGAGATACCCTGGCGAGGCTTGGCGGCGATGAATTTCTCATTTTACTTACCGATGTCGACAGCATCAACACCGTAAGCTACGTGGCGGCGCGGATCATCGAGAGCCTGGGAAAACCCTTTCATCACCGGGACGTGGAGTTCGTTGTGTCGGCCAGCATCGGTATCACCTTTGCGCCGGATGACGGCGTCGATGCCGTAACCCTGGTGAAGAACGCCGATATTGCCATGTACAGGGCCAAGGGGCTCGGCAAAAATACCTACACATTTTTTACCGCCGAGCTCGATCGCCAGTCGCATAACCGGATCGCCATGGAATCGAAATTGCGAAAGGCAATCGAAAACTACGAATTCCAGCTGTATTATCAACCTCTTGTCGACAGCACCGACGGCAGGATTGTCGGCGCGGAGGCGCTGATCAGGTGGCACAGTGAGGGTTCGGTAATCGCCCCTTGGCAATTCATACCCATAGCGGAAGAATCCGGGCTGATCATCAGTCTCGGCGAATGGATCATCATCGAAGCGGCAAAACAGGCAAAACGATGGCATGATGCCGGCTTTGACATTGCCATATCAATCAACATTTCCTCACGGCAGTTTCGCGGTCAGGATCTGGTGGCGCTGCTCCGCAATATGTATCAGTTCGTCGGCCTGGTTCCCGGGCAACTCTATTTTGAAGTCACCGAATCCATGCTCATCGGCGATTTTAAACATACTCAAAAGACAATGGGCGATTTGCGCGAACTCGGGATGAGGTTCTATCTCGATGATTTCGGCACCGGCTATTCATCGCTGTCGTATTTGCAAAAATTGCCCATCGACGGCCTGAAAATTGATAAATCCTTTATCAACGATATCGTCGAAAACACCGAGAGCAGGGCGATTGCCGCGGCGGTGGTGTCCCTGGCGAAAACCCTTAACCTGGCCATCGTCGCCGAGGGCGTTGAAACCAACGACCAGAGGCGGGTATTGACAGAAATCAGTGAGATGCTCATTCAGGGATACCTTGTCAGCCGCCCGGTGCCGGCGGCTGAGTTTGAGGCGCTACTGCGGCGGGGCAATTTTCCCTGGGAGTAATGCCGACTGTGTCGGTACACATCCGCTGTGCCTTGCGGGGTAAATCTTGGAAATGATAGCGTACACGGTTCCGGCGGCTGTCCTCATTGTCGGCGATGTCCCTTTTGGTAATCTGCCAGGTATCTGCTTACCTGCCGCCCGTCTCCGCTCCGGCCTTGGGCATGGAGCGGGTGGCGACGACATTGATGCCGGTGCCGCCGACGTTTTCGACAATGACCGCGCCGATCTCAACCGGCGCCGTAACCGTCAGACCGTGCAGACTGCCGGCGATTTGACGCATCATGGCCTTGGGAATGGCTTCGGCGGTTTTCACCGGCAATCTCGGCCATAAGCCGTTTTTACAGGCAATGGTGGTAGACAGCATGCGCCGCGGATCAGCGAATTCCTGTTTGGCGTATTTCGGGCCGATCTTGCACTTGTTGCCCTCAATCGCCTTGATGACCCCATCCTCAATATCAAGCTGCATCTGACAGCCCATGGGGCAGCTTATGCATACCAGTTCCACTTGGCTCTTCATCACGCATCCTCCTTGGCGACGATATCTATCCGTAAGGCAGTTCCATAAAAGCGCTCAAGGACTTCCGGTCCTATTGTCAGGCGGATCATCTCCGAGGGAATGACCAGCCGCAGCGGTTTTTCAAAGAAATTGCCGAGACGGAGGATGCAATCCTTCTGCGGATGAATGCAGCGCAGATAGATCGAATTTTCCCGGTCGGGCGAGAGGGTGTGCGGCAGGCAGTAGCGGACGTTGTCGCCGGCCTGGAGAATGATATTGTCCTGGGGGCGGCGCCTGTTCTGGGCCAGCTCCCCGGCAAAGGCCCCCGCCCGCAGCGCCTCTTCGCTGACGTTGTCGACGAGGTCGTGAATATGCAGGACATTGCCGCAGGCGAAGACCCCCGGCAGGGAGGTCTCCAGGGTGCTGGAAACCCGAGGACCACCGGTAATGGGGTCCATCTGCAGGCGCAGTTGCCGCGATAGCTCGTTCTCGGGGATCAGGCCTATGGACATGAGGATGGTGTCGCAATCGACATCCCATGCTCTGTCCATGAACGGCTGGAAATCGCCCGCCACCGGGGCGACGGTGACCTTCTTGACCCGGTCGCGGCCGTGAATAAAGGCCATGGTCGTCGAAAGATGCAGTGGGATGTCAAAGTCCTTCAGGCATTGCACGACGTTGCGGGTCAGGCCGTTGCAGTACGGCATGATCTCGTAGACCCCGGTGACCTCACAGCCTTCGAGAGAAAGGCGGCGGGCCATGATCAGGCCGATGTCGCCTGATCCGAGGATGGCGATGCGCCTACCCGGCAACAGGCCCTCGATATTGACCATCCGCTGGGCAAGACCGGCGGTCATGACCCCTGCCGGGCGAAAGCCGGGGGTGCGGATGGCGCCGCGGGAGCGCTCCCTGGCGCCCATGGCCAGAACGACGGCACCGGCCTTGATCTCCGAGAGGCCGACGGTGCCGCCCATCAGGGTCACCTGCAGATCCGGGGAGATGTCGAGAATGAAGGATTCGGGAAGAATCTCTATCCCCGGCTCGGCGTAGACGCGGCGAATAAAGCGGTCGGCATACTCCGGCCCGGTCAGCTCCTCCTTGAAATTATGTAGACCGAAGCCGGAGTGGATACACTGGTTGAGGATGCCGCCCATCTCTTTTTCCCGGTCGACAATGAGGATCTCGCCGCAGCCCGCGTCCCGGGCCCCGATTGCCGCAGCCAGGCCGGCCGGTCCGCCGCCGACCACCACCACATCATAACGCGCTTTCAAAACGGTCATTTTTCCCCTCCTTTATCGTCAGAGCCTTCATCCTCGGGGCGGGGAAAGAACATCTCCGATCCCTTGCCGCGCTTGGAGATGGTGTGCAGGGGAACCCCCTGGGTGCGGGCGAGGATCTCCATGACCCGCGAGGTGCAGAAGCCGCCCTGGCAGCGGCCCATGCCGGCACGCACCCGGAATTTGACGCCGTCGAGGGTGGTCGCGCCGTGTCGCACCGCGTCAAGGACCTCGGCTTCGGTGACCAGTTCGCAGCGGCAGACGATCTTCGCCCGTTTCGGATGGCTGTTTACCCACTGGCGGCGCTGTTCATTGTCCATGAGGGCGAAGCGGGCCGGGCCGTCGATCGCCGGTTGCCAGTCGTTTCGTTCCTCGGCCGTAAGTCCTTCATCAAAGAGGATCTCCCGCACGTATTCGGCGATTGCCGGGGCGGCGGTCAGGCCGGGCGACTGGATGCCGGCGACGTTGATGAAGCCCTTGACCTTTGCCGGCCCGATGATAAAGTCGTTGGTGCTGGACACTGCCCGCAGGCCGGCAAACTCGGTGATAACATCACGCTCAGAGATCGATGGGCAGTATTTCCGCACCTGGTTGAAAACGGTGTGGGCTCCGGCAAGGGATGTAGAAGAGTCGTAGCGGTCTTCGACGTCCTCAGCGGTCGGTCCGACCATGATGGTGCCGTCGAAGGTCGGGATGATGAGGATGCCCTTGCTCTTTGGCTGGGGGGTCGGAAAGATGAGATGTTTGACCACACCCTGCAGCCGCTTGTCGAGCATGTACTCCTCGCCCTTGCGGGGGCGGATCTGAAAGTCGTTCATACCGGCCATTTCGGCGATCTTGTCGGAAAAAATCCCGGCCGCATTGACCAGGAAGCGGCCCTTTATTGCCAGCCGCGAACCCCTGGCGATAAAGACGCCGTCCTGGTTGTCGATGGCATGGATCTGGTTTTCCCGGAAGAACTTGACGCCGTTGAGTTCGGCGCTCTCGGCCAGACCAAAGCTTAATTCGTAAGGATTGATGACCCCGGCGCCGGGTGCATACAGGGCTCCCAGGAGGTTTGCGCTGAGGTTGGGCTCTTCGCGCAGCAGGCGCCTGCGGTCCCACAGCTCAAGGCCGGTAACGCCTTTTTTTTCGCCCTTTGCCTTGAGCTCCATCAGGATCTGCAGGTCTTCCTCGGTTTGAGCGATGTCCAGCTCGCCGATGCGTTTGAAACCAAATTTCAGGTCTCTCTGCAAATCGTCGTAGAGCCGGTTGCCGCGCACCACCAGCCTGCCCTTGAGTGACTCGGGCGGCGAGTGATGGCCGGAATGAATGATGCCGCTGTTGGTCTTGGTGGTGCCGAAGCCGACTTCGCAATAGGCCTCGGTCAGGGCAATTTTCAGCCGGTACTTGGAGAGTTCCCGGGCGATCGCGCAGCCCACCACGCCGCCACCGATAATTACCACGTCATAAAGCATAGATGCTCCTTGGGTCCGGTTTGAGACGTTGTTATGACAAAGGGTGGAGATTACTGTCCCTGATTGCCGGCGAAGAGGATACGCGGGTCAACGTCTGCTGCCGACTGGGTCCCAGTCAGTACCATGACCTGTTTCAGTTCACCCTGCAGGGTTTCAAGGTATTTTTCAACACCTGCCTGCAGGCCACCGACCGCCGCCACCGAAAACGGCCGGCCGATCATGACGGCATCGGCACCGAGGGCGAGCATCTTGAGGATATCGCCACCGGAACGCACCCCGCCGTCAACGAGGATGGTCATCCGGCCCTTCACCTTGGCGGCAATATCCGCCAGGACCTCGGCCGTGGCCGGGGCGTAATCGAGTACCCGACCGCCATGGTTGGAGACGACTATGGCATCGGCGCCGGCCGCGAGGGCCAGTTCGGCATCGTCGACGGTCATTATCCCTTTCAGGATAAATTTCATGCCGCACTTCTTGATAATCTCGGCAAGCTTAGCCGGAGACTTGGGGGAAACCGGCCGGCCCATGCGCCGTAGGGTGATCAGTCCGGCGGCGTCGATATCCATGCCAATAGTGTCACAGCCGGTTGCTTTGGCAAGCTCTATCTTGGCATAGAGTTCGTCATCTTCCCAGGGCTTTACGAAGGGGATGCCATGGCCATCTGCCTCCTGGATGGCAGCGAAGCCCGACTTATGAATGAACTCCGGGACACCGTCACCGCTGCAGCCGATGGTCCCCTGCGCCTTGCAGCCATTGATAACCGCCTTGATATAGTCTTCTTCGGAGACCCTTCCGCCCATATTGAACGATACCCCGCCGATCGGGGCGGCGAGAACCGGCAAGGCCAGGGACTTGCCGAGGATCTGCACCGCCGTATCCGGTTCGATCACATCGTGGATCAGGCGCATATTGAATTTGATGCCGGCAAGCGCCGAAACATTACCGATAAAGCTCGAACCGCTGCCCAGCCCGCCCATGCCCGGCACCTCACCGGCGCAGGCCCGGCCATTGCAGACCGGGCACACCCGGCAGTATTTTCCCATCAGTTTTCTGGCATTGTCGCGAAACTCTTTCATTTTCTTGTCCTTCAGTCGGCAGAGAACCATTTCTTCCGGCGCACCCTGTTGTGGCACACCACCCGAAAGACCAGATTTATTAAAAAAAATGCCGGTCGGCAAGACAAATCGGTGAACAGGCGGGGCAGGTTGAGCCTGCAGGATGCTAAATATCAAAAATATATTTGACATATATTTTGTTACCTGTAATTACTGCAGCGATAGTGCCGTGCATGCTGCCGAACCGCTGGAGCTTACGAATACTCCGTGTTTCTTCGCCATATGGCCGCCTTTATCTTCGCTCCCCGAGACCATGAAAAACCGCCGCACTAAAGACAACAAAGGAACCCGGCAACCCTTGGGGGTGGCAGCCTACGAACAGATCTGCCAAAAGATCATCACCCTTGCCTATAAACCCGGGGCAATCCTCGATGAAAAGCAATTGATGGCCGACCTGCAGTTTGGCCGGACTCCGATCCGCGAAGCACTCCTGCGTCTTGCCGGCGAGGGTTGGATCGAAACCCGGCCCAACCGGGCCGCAGTGGTCCCGCCGATCACCATCCAGGGGACTAAGGCGGTATTCGAGGCCATGAAGATCCTCGAACTCGGTGTGGCGGGCCTTGCCGTCAACCAGAATATCGACGAACAGCTGGTCGCCATGCGCCGGGCCAGTGCCCTGGTACAGGAAACTATTGCCAGTAATGACGTACTCCACTTGGTGGTCGCCAACCATGCCTTTCATCTGGCCTATGCCGAATGCGCCGGCAATGCCTTTCTCACCCGGGCCTGCCTTGAGGTGCGCAACCAGGCCAAACGTCTGGCCTATTTATCCTACGCCGGCGATATCGGCATGAACCGCTCCCTGCACGGGCATTATGCGGCGGTGGTCGACGAACACGAGAAGATAATCGCCTGCCTGATGCGCAAAGACGAGGCGGGTCTCAAAGAAGTCATAGTTCAGCATATCAATGCCTTTCAGGGACGGATTATTGCCTATATGATGAGTTCCTGATCTGGTACAGTATGGAGGAATGCAACCGGTGGCAACAAGGCACTACAAGGCCTGCAAACTATAACAGGGAAGCATAACGATCAACCTCTCACCAAAAAGGAAGAAACACCATGAAAAAACTGACGCATCTGGTTTTCGCAATGGCGCTGGTATTTGCTATCGCCAGCACTGCCCAGGCCAAGACGACCTGGACCGCCAACTCCGTCTGGCCACCGAATAATCATCAAACCATCGCCCTTGATGAATTCGCCGCCAAGGTCAAACAGCTGACCAATGGAGAACTGGAGATCACCGTCTCAAGCGGTGGCGCCCTTGGCTATAAAGGCCCGGAACTCCTGAAAGTTGTCCGTGACGGCATGGTGCAGGTCTCCGATATGCTGATCAGCGGCGTGGCCGGTGAGGACAAAATCTTCCAGGTTGTCACCCTGCCGTTTTTGGCACTCAATTTCGAGGAATCAAAACTGCTCAACGAAACCGCTCGACCGTACTTCGATAAAGCCGCCGCCAAATGGGGCCAGAAGATCCTCTTTATTTCCCCCTGGCCCGGTGCTGGACTGTGGACCAAGCGGCCGATCGCCTCGGTTGCGGAAATGAAAGGCCTGAAAACCCGTACCTACGATAAAAACGGTTCTCTGGTCGTTGAAGCTGCCGGCGGTACCCCGTATACCCTGGCCTTCAGCGAGGTGTATTCCTCCTTGGCTACCGGAGTTATCGACTCGGTCATCACCTCCTCGCCGACCGCCGTCGATGCGAAATTCTGGGAGGTCCTGAAGTATCATCAGCCGATGAATATCACCATCGCCACCGACATGATCAACGTCAACCTCAAGGCCTTCGAAAAACTCGACAAGAAAACCCAGGACGCGGTCGTCCAGGCCGGCCGGGAAATGGAAGAGATGATGTGGAAAAAGCAGGCCTCGATCGATCAGGAAAAAATCGATATATGCATCAAGAACGGTATGGAAACGGTTGTTCCTTCAGTGGAGTTTATGAAGGCCCTGGCTGTCATTACCGAAAAAATCCGTACCGATTGGTTGCAGGACGCCTCCCCAGAGGCGAAAGCCCTGTATGCCGAGTTCATGGCAAAGGTTAAACGCTGATTGCCGGTGGAGTCTGCGTAATCTGTATTTTTTCGCCGTTCGCTCCTTCCGGGGCGAACGGCCCCTTTAGGCCCGGGAGGGGTCAATGAAGCAACTGATCAAAATCATTGATGCAATCTCAACATTTGTCGGCGGCCTGGCCGGAGCAATGCTCTGCCTCGGTCTGCTGCTTACCTGCGCTGAGATTCTTCTGAGAACCGCCTTTGACCGTACTCTGTATATCACCGATGAATATTCCGGCTATCTGATGTGCGGCCTGACCTTTTGCGCCCTCGGCTATACCCTGAAGGAAAAGGGCCATATCCGCATGACCATTATGCACGGCATCATCAAGGGCAGAAAACGCGACTACCTGGATACAATCTGCTTTGCTCTCGGATGCATCTTTTCCCTTTTTATTACCTTCTATACCTGGGAGTTGTTCCGGGATTCAATCGCCACCAGTTCGCAGTCGATGCAACTGTCGGCCACCTACCTGGCGATACCGCAATTTGCCATGCCGTTTGGCGCGCTTATCCTGACCCTGCAGTTTTTCAGTGAGTTTCTAAAAAGCATCCTCATTCTCAAGGGAGATACCGCCGGACTGGTTCTTCGTGAAGAGATACAAGATTTAGGACGATAAGAGTTAAGGAGCCTTACTGTGGAACTTGCAAGCATTTCTCTGACCCTTTGCGCCTTGCTGGTCATTTTCATGGGCGGAACGATCTGGGTCGGTATTTCACTTTTTCTCGTCGGCTTCGGCGGATTCCTTATCTTCACCGAGCTGCCCTTTGGTTCCATCCTCGCCACCACCGGCTGGAATAATACCAGCGGATCAGCGATGATGGCCCTGCCGATGTTCGTATGGATGGGCGAAATCCTTTTCCGCAGCCGGATCTCCGAGAATCTCTTTAAGGGTCTGACCCCGTGGATGGACCGCATCCCCGGCAGGCTGCTGCATGTCAATATCCTCGCCTGCACCTTTTTTGCGGCGGTCAGCGGCTCCTCGGCGGCCACCACCGCGACCGTCGGCAAAATCACCGTGCCCGAGCTGACTAAACGTGGCTATGATCACAGCCTTTCGGTAGGCTCTCTGGCCGGTGCCGGGACCCTCGGCTTTCTTATCCCGCCGAGCATGATGATGCTGGTATACGGCATTATCGGCGATGTCAGCATCGGTAAATTGTTCATCGCCGGGGTCATACCCGGTTTTATGCTGGCTGGAATTTTCAGCCTGTATATTATGATCTGCTGCCTGATCACCCCGAGCATGGCCCCGGCTGGTGCTGATCGGCACACCTGGTTGCAGCGCTTTCAGGCCATTCCGGAAATCCTCCCGGTGCTTGTTCTCATTCTGCTGGTGCTCGGCAGTCTCTATGCCGGTTGGGCGACGCCGACTGAGGCAGGGGCGGTGGGTGTTATTGGCTCGATGATCTTTGCGGTACTAACCAGGAGCATGAATTTCGAGGTGTTTCGCGCCAGCCTCATGGGCTCGATTAAGACCACGGCCATGATCATGCTCATCGTCCTTGGCGCTTCCTATCTGTCGGTGGTTGTCGGCTATCTCGGCATTACCCGCAAGTTGACGCTGCTTGTCACCGAAATGGGGCTGTCGCCGTTCATGCTCATCATCATCCTCAGTGTGCTGTATGTGGTCCTCGGCTGTCTCGTCGACGGCTTTTCAATGATCGTCATGACCACTCCCATCGTTTTGCCGATGGTAACCGCCGCCGGCTTTGACACGGTGTGGTTTGGTATCTATCTGGTATTAATGATCGAACTGGCGCAGATCACCCCGCCCGTCGGCTTCAACCTTTTTGTTATCAGTTCGCTCAATAACGACGACATTCTAAAAATTGCCCGGGATGCCATGCCGTTTTTCCTCTTGATGGCCTTAATGACCGCAATAATAACCGTCTTTCCCAAAATTGTGTTGTTCTTGCCGAATCTAATGAAGGGGTGAGAGATGAAGATGAACATTGATCTCAACTGTGATATGGGGGAAAGCTTCGGGGCCTATACCCTGGGGATGGATGAAGCGATCATCGCCTCGATTTCCTCCGCCAATATTGCCTGCGGCTTCCATGCCGGCGATCCCCAGGTCATGAGCCGCACCGTAAAACTCGCGCGAGAACATGGGGTTGGTATCGGTGCCCATCCGGGATTCCCCGATCTCCTTGGTTTCGGCAGGCGCAATATGGACTGCAGTAGCGATGAAATTGAGGCCTACCTGATCTACCAGATAGGCGCGCTGCAAGCCTTTTGCACCGCCCACGGCACCCGTCTCGGCCATGTTAAACCGCACGGCGCCCTTTATAACATGGCTGTCGGCAACGAGATTCTGGTTCGTTCCATTGCCCGGTCTATCGCTAAAGTCGACCCCAGCCTGGTTATGGTCATACTGGCCGGCGGCAAGGCGTCGCGGATGGCTGCCATCGCGGGAGAAGAAGGAGTACGCACCCTTTTCGAGGCCTTTCCGGATCGGGCCTATACCGCCGAGGGAGCACTGGCGTCCCGGCGTCTGCCGGGTGCGGTTATCCACGACCCTGAAGTGGCAGCCGACCGGGCGGTACGTATGGTGGTTGACGGCGAGGTTATCGCCATCGACGGCACGCGGGTGCCTCTGGCAGTTCATACCCTGTGTGTCCATGGCGACAACCCGAACGGGGTTGCCTTGGCGGCAACTATCCGCAGCCGGCTGGAGGATGCCGGAGTTGTCGTCAGACCGATGGCCTTGCCCCAGGCAGTTTAACGGCGAAATTGCTATGAAAACAGAGTTTCGTGCAAGCGGTGATCGCTCTCTTCTGGCGGTATACGGCAGCGGTGTCGATCAGGCGGCAAATGAAAAGGTGCGGCAGATGGCCGCCCTTTTGTCCGGCCGTTCGCATCCGGGCATCGAGGCGGCTGTCGGGTCGTATTGCACCCTCATGCTCCACTACAATCCCCTACATATCGGTTTTGAGGAACTGACCAGGCACCTTCTCGACCTGGAAAAGACCCTTGGCGAGGTTGTTGTCGAAGGGGCTAAAACCGTCGAAATCCCGGTATGCTACGGCGGTGAATTCGGCCCCGATCTGAGCTTCGTTGCCCAGCATGCAGGGATGGGCACGAACGAGGTCATTGCCCTGCACAGCGCGGTGAGCTACCACATCTATGCGATCGGCTTTGCCCCGGGCTTTTGCTATTTGGGTGGTCTTGATCCACGGTTGCACGCGCCGCGCCTGATGACACCCCGCCAGAATGTCCCCGCCGGTTCGGTCGGTATTGCCGCGAGCCAGACCGGCGTGTATCCCCTGGCAAGCCCCGGCGGCTGGCAGCTGATCGGCCGGACACCGCTTCGCCTCTTTGCCCCCGAGCGGCAGCAGCCGATACTGTATCAACCCGGCGACAGCATTCGCTTCCGGCCGGTTGCCGAGGATGAATTCCGGCACATCTACCAATTGGACAACCCATGACCACCGCACTGCGCATATTGACGCCGGGGCTCTGTACCACCGTTCAGGATCTCGGGCGGTTTCATGCCTATCACATGGGGGTGCCAGCCTCCGGGGAGCTCGATGACTACGCCGGGCAGGTGGCCAATTGGCTGGTGGGTAATCCGGCAACGGCTGCGACCCTGGAAATGTCGATGATCGGTGCAAGCATGGAAATCCTTGCCGCTTCCGACATCGCCATCACCGGCGCCGCCATGAACCCGCAGCTGAATGGCAGGCCTTGCCGGCAATGGACGTCGTTCTTTGTTAAACCGGGCGATATTCTTGAACTCGGAGCGGCTGACAACGGATGCCGTGCCTATCTGGCGATAACCGGCGGCATTGATGTCCCCCTGGTCTTGGGCAGCCGGGCCACCTATCTTGGCGGCCGGCTTGGCGGCTTTCAGGGCAGGATGCTTGCCGCGGGAGACGTTCTCGCGCGAGGGGCCGGGCCGCTACAGAAAGCCCCGAAAACCCTGCCGTGGTTTCCGCTGTATCCCGAGACCATCTTTCTCCGGGCGATCGCCGGGCCGCATGACGGCTATTTCTGCAATCAACTCGCACGGTTCTTTTCTACTCCCTTCACCGTCTCCAGCCAATGCAACCGCATGGGCGTACGACTTGCCGGCGACGCCATCGAGCGCGATGCCGATGCCCCGGAGAGTATCCTGTCCGAGCCGATAGCGCCTGGCAATGTGCAGATTCCGGCCGGTGGCCAGCCGATCGTTCTCCTCAAGGAACAGACCATCGGTGGATACACCAATATTGCCACGGTGGTATCGTCGGATATCTGGCGAATGGGTCAGGCCAAACCCGGCGATCAGGTGCGTTTTGTGCGGATTGATTTGCACGAAGCACATGCATTGTACCGGGATTGGCAGGCTTTTCTGGCGGGGATAGAAAGTTTACTGGCCGGTTGCTAGCTGCCGACTGTGGTCATGTCTTATTCCAGGATGACGCCATGGAATCATTTGCCATGTCGTGGCCCTTATGCAACAGGGAACGGGTCGCCGGCCCCCGGTACTGATTTTGTTTCCCTGGAAACGGATAAGATTTTTCATGGGAAGTTATTTCCTCGCATTATTAATCACGGCAGGATTGCAAAGGGCTTACAACTCCAGGCTCGGCTTTCCAAGGTATAAGTTTTAAAACCCTTCGTACCTAAAAATACGAACTCCTTCGGAGAGGGAGAGTAATTCGATAATTCCCACTGATAATAAAATACCGAGAACGATGCCGGTGATGACACATCCGCAGAAAAAACCATATCGAGCGAGTTGTGATTGCAGGTTCATGGGTGCTTCCTCCATGCGCCGGCGATTTTTTCTATCAGGATATCACTTGTATGCTTTACCGCTTCTCTTGTTCGAAAGTGACTGTGATCGGAAAAATCTGATTCCTGGTAATCAACAAGTTCCGGTAAGATAATAAGACCGGCATCTAGTTGAGCAGCGAGAGTCACCAGCCATTCCCTGTGTCGCGCTAAAATCGGCCGCATTTCCGGAAAGGAATCAATCGCCGGGTTTCTTGGCGTATCCACCAGAATTAGTTTGAAATTGCCAGTGCTGTTAAGATTCTTTTTTAGCGAAACAATTGCCTCGGTAAATTCTTTCTCATAGGTTGTCGCGCCCTTGGCAAGAAATCGGTTAATAGTGCTTGTAACCCTTTTGTTACGATAAATTGGATCACCCGGTCCATTGTCTAACCGAAGTCGCCCTATGACATAATCATAATTGCTCTCTAACGTGGATTTTTTGTCCCTGCGCACATTTCGTAGATCTTCACGAAGAGTGGCTTCAGATACTTGTTGGCGCAGGAAGGCCGCCCGGTTCTTTAGACCGGCCAAAGACCATTCGTTCGACAGAGGGGGATCGAACAATTGTGCCCTTTTGTTAGTTTCGGGATGGTTTAGCAGGCGATCATAGTTGACGGATATAAGAACAAGCCCTTCACGGCCGTGAGCCGCTGCCTCGATGACTTTTTGGCCATACCAAAATGGTTGACCCCGTGAAGTCAGATCGACAGGGTTAAAGGGAAATCCACGCTCCGCCAGGGCATCGGCAAAGTATTTTTCACTTTCTATCGATCGTTTGAGAGTAGATGCGCCAAGGAAAAACAGCACAGGATTGGTTGTTGCCCTTTCCCTGCTGTCGATCGCCCGCATGAATATATAGAGATTATCATGGGCTCGGGAAATACCTGGATAAACATGTAAAAGGGCAACTAAAATGCGCGGCGGCGAAAGGAGCAAGATATATAGCAGTACTGCCGACACGGTGAACATGATTACGGTTGTATATGGGTTCATGGAAAAAAGCCCAAGCCGCAATCCATGCAAAAAAAGTCGTATCTGTTGCATATTATCCGTTTTGTCGGCTTGTTACGAACGTGTTTATGCGCTCGATGGTGTCGAGATTTTCAAGATTGATATCCAGGACACCAAATTTCACACCGAACGTTTTTTCGAGCCATACTACAAGTTCCACCATGCTGAAACTATCCAGATAGCCTTCACTGAAGATGCCGGTCGTGGCCTCTAATTCAGCGACCGGTAAAGCGAACTCGGATGCAAGATACCTTCTAAGAAGTGCATCAAATGTAAGGGCTGCGGTCATTTTCTGTATCCCTGTCTGAGTATTTTAGGTTGTTGGCGGCATGAAACTTTCCTGCAGCAGTTTCCTGTCAATCTTGCCGTTGGGGGTGCGGGGGAAGGGCTGGGGATGAACTTTGATTGTTTGTGGAATCTGGTAACCAGGCATATTTTTCTGGCACCAATGTAGCAGCTCGTCCCGGCTAAACTCCTTTTCGCTCCTTGGCCTGACAATGGCGACAATAGATTGTCCCAGTCGGTCGTCCGGTAAGCCGAAAACGATGGTCTCCGCCAAGAGTCCGGAGGCGAGCAAGGCCTCCTCTATCTCATCCGGGCTGACCCTGTAACCACATGTCTTGATAAGGCAATCATTGCGGCCGACGTACCAGAGAATCCCGTCCTCATCGCGGCGCACCAGATCTCCGCTGTGAACAACCGGCTCATCGCTGATAAGATGCGAGAGATGTCGATTGGCATGGATTTTTTCGGCGGTCAATTCGGGTTGTTGCCAATAGCCCTGCGACACCAAAGGCCCGCGGTGGAGAAGTTCGCCAACCTCATTCGGGCCGCATAAGCCGGAGAGGCTGTCAACGACGAAGATTTCGGCATTGGGGATGGCGATGCCGATGGCTCCGAGTTTTTGGCGGAACAAGCCGGGAGGGAGCCAGGTTGAGCGGAAGCATTCGGTCAGGCCATACATCAGTACAATCTCTACATCGGCCAGCAGGCGTGCCATGTTCTTGAGTGTTGCAGCCGGAATTTTGCCACCACTGTTGGTGATATAACGCAGCTTGGGGAAGGGGACCGGTCCGGCCATAAGAGTATGGATAAAATCGACCCAGAGGGTAGGAACAAGGGCAAGCCCGGTAACCCGTTCGCTACGGATCGCTCGAATAATCTCGGTTGCCATCGGAACCGGTTGGAGTATGAGAGTGCCCCCTATCAAGAGCATCGTCGTCAATTGATTGAGCCCGTAATCAAAGCTGAACGGCAACACGCTGAGGACCCGGTCTTCATTGGTATTTTTAAGATAGCTGACAACTGACATTGCCCCTTGGCACATGTTTTCGTGGGTGAGCATGACGCCTTTTGGTTTGCCCGTCGAGCCGGAAGTGTAAATGAGCGCTGCCAGATCACCGGCAAGGGCAGGACAGGCCAGTGGGCACACCGACGCCTGCAGCGACAGCAGGGCGGTTGCCGAGCCAACGGTAGGTCGATTATCGGCCTGGAGAATATGCGGTGTGAGGTTGGCGGTGACGGCGGCATTGTGCAGGCGCTTTAACCTGGGTGCATCACTGATGAATGCAGTCAGGCCGCAGTCGCTGGCGATGTGGGCGACTTGACGTGGACTCAAACCGGCATTGATATTAACGAAGACTGCCCCCAGTCGGGCAGCGGCAAACATAGCGGCAATTTCGCCCGTCGATTTCAGGAGATGGATACCAACCCGATCTCCTCGTTGTACCCCCCGTTCGGCCAACCACACGGCCATCCGTTCAGCAAGAGCAGCTACTTCTTGAAAGGTTACATCGTTGCCGCGATCCCTTAAAAAAACCCGGTGGGGAGTGGCATCGACATTGCGCGCCAGGAGATCCCAGAGGGTGTTGCATTGGTTTGAGTTGTTTGTCATCCTTACATCTCTTTTCCGGTTAGGATGTTATTGAAAAAAGACGCAAGAGAATCTTGCCGATAGCGACCGGATCGTTTCCCTCAACGACCAGGGCAGTCATACTCAACACGACAAAGCTTTGTGTCAAACCCCAGTTCCATACGGATTTGAGGGAGGTGAGAGGGTGTAGCCAGCTGTTTTGCTCGCTGCCAACCTGCCGCGGAGTTCGCCGGTTTCGCCTGTTTTTCCTCTTGAGGTAAAAATACACCACAAGAACAGTTCCGTGCATGAGTCCCCAGATCAATCGGTTGAGGGTAAGCGCATGCCAAAGACCGATAACGGCAAATGTTGCATATGCTGCCAGAACCGGCCGCCGGAACAGGCCAAGAATGGGTTGGTAGATATACTCACGGCACCAGTCGGATAAGGTCATATGCCAGCGGCGCCAGAACTCGTCAATTGAGGTGGCAAGAAGCGGGAAATGGAAATTTTCCATAATAACAAACCCGAATAATCTGCTGGTGCCGATGGCAATATCGGTGTAGGCGCTGAAGTTGAGATAGAGTTTGAGATAAAAGATGAAGAGAAAGAGCCAAAGCCCCCCTGTACTGAGGGTATTGATTTCAGTGAGCAATGCTTTGCCGCTAAGGTCCGGCTGAAGGCCGCCGAGGATGATCGAGACAAGCACAAATTGTTTAATTATTCCGTAACAGACCCGAGTAGCACCGTGCAACACATGCGACCAATCGAAACGTGGCAGCATGTCGGAAAGAAATCTGTCGTAGCGCTGGATTGGTCCAGCTGAAAAGGTGGTGGGTAAAAAAATGTACACCGAGAAAAGATCAAGTCGATAGCCGGATATCCGCCTGATGTATGCATCAATAATGAAATGAAGCAACTTAAACGAAAAATAACTGATGCCAAGCGGGAGAATAATATTGTGGTCGATGTTGCCCGCCGATACCCCCTCGCGGACAGCAACAAGTTTCCAGATAATAAGATGGCAAGCGATCAATCCACTGAGAGCCAGAAGAGCCCTTTTGCCCATTGGGGCGTTGTGCCGGTCAAGCCTGAGGGCCAGATCGATGAAAATAATGGCACCGACGAGCAGAGCGGCGCTGGTGAGATCAAAAAAAGCGATGACACCAACCGAAAACAATGCCAACAGAGGGAATTTGAGCGCGGCCGGCAGGAACCAGAAGACAAAAGGGCCGATCAGCACAAACAACCAAAATATATAGGAGGTAATCATGAGGGAAATAACACCTAAATCAAAAGCTACTTAGGGTATGGTGCACTGGAAGGTCAAGGTAGCCATTTATCTTTTATTTTGCAAGAACCATCAATTCGGCCAGCCAGTCCTCTTCTTATAGACATTTTGCAGCAGGTTTACCGGCTTGGTCAACATCGACTCTAACTCCACCTAAGTCGCTTCCCGGCAAGAAGAAATGCCATGCAGCATGGGCTGAAAACTGGTACCATCGCAGGATTTAGAGTCGGCCTATGCGGGGAGAAATGGAAACTCCCAGTTCTCCTTAACTCAACCTTGCCTGTGTTTATGGAAATACTCATCTACGGCACCACCGATATCAGTTATCTGGTGGCCTCGCGGCTGCAGCACAATCACAATATCACCATCCTCCATAATCCTGGCGAGCTGGGAGAGAAATTCGCCAACCTCGATGTCAGTGTGGTAGAGGGCAGCGGTGGCGACCTGGCCATCCTCGAAAAGATCGAGGCCCAAAAAGCCGAACTGTTTATCGCCAGCTCGGCAATCGATGAGGCCAATATCGTTGCCTGCTGGACCATGAAGAAGATGGCTGACACCGAAACCATCTGTTTTATCTCGAAACCCTCACTGTACAAGACCTTTGCTTCACAGACGCAAAGCCAGTATCAGACCCGCTACGACATCGACTCGATCATCTGGCCAGAACAGTTGCTGACCCAGGACATCTTCCGCATCATCTCAGTGCCGGAGGCCCTTGATGTGGAATTTCTGGCCGGCGGCAAGGCCAAGCTTTTTGAATACCGGATCAAAGAGGATTCACAGATCGTCGACAGGACCATCAAGGAGTGCAAATTCCCCACCAACGTTCTGATCCCGGGTATTACCCGCGATGGCAAACTCTTCATCCCCAATGGTTCGACAACCATCAAGGTAAACGACAAGATCTTTTTCATCGGCACAAGCATTGCCCTGGATAATCTGGCGGCGGATTTTTTCAAGCACGATCGCAAGGTAAAGAGCGTGTCGATAATCGGTGGCGGCAGCGTCGGTTTTATGTTGGCGGAGATGCTGGAACGCACCGGTATCAAGGTTAAAATTATCGAACATAGTCCGGAACGTTGTGCCTTTCTTGCCGACTCACTGAAAAAAACCCTGGTCCTGCAAGGCAACGGTACCGATCTGGAACTCCTCGAAAGCGAAGCGATTGCCGCGGCCGACGCCTGCATCTGCATCACCGACAACGATGAGAAAAATCTCCTCTGCTCCCTGTTGATGAAGCAGCTCGGTGCAAAACGCATCGTCACTCGGGTCGGCAACATTCAGAACTACAATCTCTTTGAACATGTCGGAATAGATGTGGTGGTATCGCCGAAGGCCTCGGCCCTGACCGAGGTGATAAACCGGGTGCAGGGAGTTAATGTCAACGTTGTCGCCCTGATTGAGGGTGGCAAGGGGGAAATGCTCCGCTTCACCTTGCCGGAGACCTTCACCAAGGTCCGGCTTCGAGACCTGCATTTGCCCGTCAATGCCCTGGTCGGGGTAATCCTCCGGGGGCATAAGGTGCTTATCCCCAACGGTGAGAGCCATCTGCTGCCCGGGGACAGCCTGCAGATCTTTACCATGAAGGAAGATTCGGAAAAGATTAAGGAGTTCTTCTTCGCATGAGGCCGTCATTTGTTGCCAGCGCCCTCGGCATCATTCTCCTCGCCTTTGGGGCCATTGTCCTTATCCCGATTGTTTTCAGCGGCGGCGATAATCGCCTCATCCTGCCTTTTCTCACCGCCTCGGCGGTGTCGTTCATTCTTGGCCTTGCCTGCCGTTTGTTCGGCAAGCTGAACCGGAATTTCGATACCATCAAGCATACCGAAGGGCTGCTGATTGTTACCTTCACCTGGGTGGTCACCGCCGGTATCGGGGCGATTCCCTATCTGTTTTTCGGGCTTTCACCGGTTGACGCCTATTTTGAGTCGGTATCCGGCTTTACCACGACGGGGGCGACTATCCTTGCCGATTTTGCCCCCTACCCAAAGGCCTTCTTTTTCTGGCGCGACCTCACCCAATGGTTGGGCGGTATGGGGATCATCGTTCTGTTCGTCGCCATCCTGCCGCAGCTGGGGGTGGCCGGGCGGAAGATCTTCTTTACCGAGGCCCCGGGGCCAACCGACGATAAGTTCACCCCCCGGGTCGCCCATACCGCCAAGGCCCTCTGGCTAATCTACCTGTTGCTCACTATCCTCCAGGTCGTCCTCCTGGTGGCGGCCGGTATGCCGATTTTCGACGCGGTCTGCAACGCCTTCGGCACCATGGCGGCCGGTGGTTTTTCGCCCCACCCGCAATCGATCATGGGCTATCAAAGCCCGACCATCACCTGGATTACCACGGTCTTCATGGTCCTTGCCGGGGCAAACTTCGCCCTCCAGTATAAATGCTTTCTCAAGGGGAAGTTCCGGGTTCTCTTCACCAACGAAGAGTTTCTTTTTTACCTGGCTATTACAGCTAGCGCCTCACTGCTCTGCGCGGCTTTCCTCTGGGGCCAGCAGGCGTCTTCACTCAACGACAGCCTTCGCGACGGCATGTTCCAGGTGGTGTCGATCCTCACCACCACCGGCTTTTGTTCGGCGGATTTTGCGCTGTGGCTGGTACCGGCGCAGACGGTGCTCTTTGCGGTGATGCTGGTCGGCGGCTGTGCCGGTTCGGCGGGTGGCGGCGTCAAGGTGGTGCGGGTGCTTTTTACCGCAAAGTTCCTAAAGCGGGAGATCGATCGGATCGTTCATCCGAAGGCAATTTTGCCGATAAGAATCGACAAGGCCACCGTGCCGGATGATATTCAGCGACAAATTCTTGGCTTCTTATTGTTTTATTTAATCCTGCTCCTCGCCTCCGGCCTGGTGGTGACCATGATCGAGCAGAACGCCGTCACCGGCTTCGTCGGCACGGCGGCAACCCTTGGCAACATCGGCCCCGGTTTTGGCGAAATCGGTCCCATGGGCAGCTTTGCCGGGCTGCATTGGACCTCGAAAACCATTTTCATCGTCGATATGATCGTCGGCCGCCTGGAGTTGATTCCCTTCCTCGCCATGCTCTGCCCCGAGTTCTGGACCATGGGCCGCAATTGATGTCCCGATGGCGGATGATACGTGTTCAATGATTTACAACCGGGCTTCTGGCAAAATGCTCAGCGGTAAGGATTATATTTACGCAGTTTATTGTTGAGGGTTGTTCGAGTGATGTTGAGGCGTTTTGCCGCCTCACTTTTATTGCCTCGTGTTTGCTCCAGCGTTTCTTGGATGGCCTTGCTTTCAATCTCTTTAAGCGATTTTCCGCCCAGCCCGAGGATTTCTCCTTCATTTTCGTTGTGTTGGTGATAACTGGTGGTCAAGGCCTCCGGTAATTCCTTGTCTGAAATAGAGGGTGAATTGGAGAGAATCACTGCCCGCTCGATGACGTTTTCAAGCTGTCGGACGTTGCCGGGCCAAGGACTCTTGCAGAGGATATCCATGGCCATGGGTGTGAACCCCTTCAGCTCCTTACGGTTTTTTTCCATGTATTTATGGAGGAAATGGTTGGCGAGCGGTGGGATATCCTCCATTCGTGCGCGCAGGGGCGGGATGTGGATGTTCACCACGTTCAGACGGTAATAGAGGTCCTCGCGGAAGCGACCAAGGCGCACCTCTTCTTCGAGATTACGATTGGTGGCGGCGATGATTCGAATATCGACATGCAGTACTTCGTCGCTTCCCAGACGCTGGATTTCCCGTTCCTGGATAGCGCGAAGAATCTTGCTCTGCATCGGCAGAGGGATCTCGGTGATTTCATCGAGGAATATTGTGCCATGGTTAGCCTGCATAAACCGGCCATGCCGTTGGCGGTCGGCTCCAGTGAAAGTCCCTTTTTCGTGGCCGAACAATTCTGATTCAAGGAGGGTCTCGCTTAAGGCGGCGCAGTTCACTGTAATTAGGCTCCCTTTTTTTCGGGAACTATTGGCGTGAATGGCCTTGGCGAAAATCTCCTTACCGGTACCGCTTTCGCCGGTAATAAGGATCGTGGCTTCGGTGGGGGCGGCGGTTCGCGCCAGTTCCACCACCTGAAGAATGGCTGCGCTTGAGCCGATGAGATTGTGGAAACCCTTGTCTGTGGCAATTTTTTCCTTGAGAATACGGTTCTCGGAAGCAAACTGGAGATGATTCATCGCCCGGTTGACGATGCGTGCCATTTCTTCGAAATTGAGAGGCCTGGTTAGGTAATCGTAGGCCCCCATTTTCATTGCCTCCACAGCCGTGTCAACGGAAGAAAAGTCAGTCATGATAATGATAGGCACGGTGGGGTTATAGTCCTTGATTCGCCGGAGGGCCTCAAGGGTATCGAGATGGGCCATACACCCGTCCATCAGTACCAGGTCGACGGGTTTGACTTGTATCTTTTTCACGGCATCCTGGCCATCGATGGCACAATCCACCGTATGGCCGAGACTTTTTGCCATGGCCCGAAGCATGCCCAGGTGGTCACTATCATCGTCAACAACGAGGATCTTGCCTTTTCTCATCATGCCCTCCCTGGTTGTTGGTTTTCCCTTCCAGCTTTTCTTGCTTTTTTCACTACCCTCTGCGTCACCAGTGATTAAAAACACATCACCTGCCGTATGTCGTCCGTCCAGTTTTTAGACAGTAATCATTGTTACGAGTACGGGTGTTCATGGCAGAAAAATAAACATCCAAAATATATTCAAATATTACCAGTTGTTGTTGAACACTATGATTAGTGGCACGAGAGTTGCGATAGCTTGGGCATCAGCCAATGGCTGCCAATAAATAATTAGCTATCCGAATAAAATATTGAACAAGGAGACCAAAGTCATGAAAACAACCGTAATGACTATGATTGCTGTTATTGCCGGGACTGTTGTTCTCAGTCTGGCCACTGCTAACGCCTACGAAAATCGAGATCCGACCTGGTTAAACAGGAGTCTACCGGAAGTGGCAACCCTCGACAATTGTCCGGACATAAACAAACCTATTCAAGAAATGGATATGTCATCTGCAGAACGGAACTGAACTTCAGGACACACCAGCTCAAGAACGCAACTTTGATTGTTGCGTCTTCATTCGTTACCCGGCATGAGGGCAACAGCAAAAGCCCTCATGCTAATCTGGGCGACAATACTATGGCACGCCTCTCCACCAGAACTATTTCCGAATGGACCGCACGGGCTTTTCTTATGGGAGGAATCCCTTCTGAAGTAATTTCCGCGCGTTTTTTTCAAAAATTAGTCCGAAAGCAACCTGCGCTCCCTCGGCGATGTTGGACGTGGAATCCTAAAAATTAAAAATCTTTGCCTCCGCCGCCATATCGATAAGGTGCGGCCCGCCGTCGAGCACCATGTTGTTGTTGAACTGTGCTTCGTCAAGTTTGCGGTTTTTCGCGCAGGGTGTGCAGACCCCGACTGGTATTTCGTTTTCTATAAGATAGGGGAGATAGTCACTGACGCAGTCGCCGGTGGTGGTCTTTGCCGAGCCATCCCGGCCCTTCACCGCCCAGTCAACGCCGCTGTCGATCAGGAAGATATTCACCTTGTGACCTTTGCCATGGGCGATTTTAGCAAATTGAAAGCAGCGGGTGGCCTTTTCGTTGTCGTTCGATCTGAGTACAAAGAGAAAATTTGCCATGGCATCCTCATCGGTAGAATGGGGGGAAAGAGGCAGGTTTGCCGCCTGCCCGGAAGGGGTGGAAATGGTTAAGATTAATATACCCCATAAGTTAGCTCTTTCAATGGTATTTTAGTATGTTATCGGAGAGAATGAGGGGGATTTTGCGGGTTTTTCAGGGGGCAGTCTCCGCTCAAACATTTTGTTATCACATTGTCGTACTAGCCAAGGGGCTGAAGTGTCGGAGGAAGAGTTCCTGGAGCCGGATATCTGACAGGGAAGGGAGTGCCGCGGCCGATAATTATCTTGATAAATTTCGGTTTCCGCAGTAACAGGGGGCAAAACAGAGGAGCGCGCCGTTGTTGGCGAAATGGCGCAAGTCAACCAGGTCACATCCAGTAAAGCCGGCAGCTATGAATGATACGAAGGTCTTTGCCGAACTGTTCAAAATACTAGAAAGGTATTACGCCGGGCAGCAGGACGGCAAATTTCTTGACTACCACAGTCCAAGCGAGTTGCGCCGGATCCTCGGTCTGGACGCACCGGGGAAGACCGGTGACTGGTCTGAGATCTTTGCCTGGGTGGAGAAGTATCTCGCCTACTCGGTAAAGACCAACCATCCGATGTTTGTCAACCGGATGTGGGTGGGAGCAAATCTTCCGGCTATTGTCGGCGAGATTGTTGCCGCCGTCACCAACGCCTCGGCCTGTACCTTCGAGTCGGCCCCGGTGTCAACCCTCATGGAAAAATACATGTTTAGGGAGATGCTGGATCTGGTCGGCTTCAAAAAAGGTGAGGGCCAGATGACTACCGGTTCGAGTAACGCCAACATGATCGCCATGATGGCCGCACGCAATTGCGCCAACCGGTCGGTCAAGCAGGCCGGCCTCTTTGGCCAGCAGAAGCTCTTTGCCTTTGTCGGCGCGGATGCCCATTACTCCATGGACCGGGCGGCCAATATTTTGGGGATTGGCGCCGATCAGCTGATCAAGATTCCCCTCGACGCTTTTGGGGCAATGCTGCCGGACGAGCTTGAGCGGGCGATAAGCCGGGTTATTGCCGCCGGCGGCCAGCCGTTTTTTGTCGCCGCCACCGCCGGAACCACCGTCCGTGGCAGTTACGATCCGATCGAGGAGCTGCTGCCGCTGCGCGATACCTATGGCTTCTGGCTGCATGTCGATGGGGCCTGGGGCGGTTCGGTCGTTCTCAGTCCGTCGCTGCGTCGGAAATACCTGCAGGGGCTGGAGAATGCCGACTCTTTTACCTGGGATTTTCATAAGATGCTCGGGTCGACGCTGATGTGCAACGTTCTGCTTATCAACAATCGGGATCGTGCCCTAGCGACAGCACTCAGCGCCGGCGATGGCAGTTATCTGTTCCGCCACGAAAACACCGCCGGCATGGAAGACCTTGGGCCATCGTCGCTGCAATGCGGCCGGCGGGTCGACAGCCTGAAATGGTTTCTTGATTGGAAATTTTTCGGCCGGGAAGGCCTTGCCGCCCGGGTGGAAAGATCTCTCGACCTGTGTGCCTACGCCGAGGAAGTGGTTACAAGGAGCCCGGAGTTGGAGCTGGTTGTACCGCGAACCTCCTTTAATATCTGCTTTCGCTTCAAGGTAGATGAAAAGAACAGCAACGCTTTAAATCTGGCCCTGCGCACTGCGCTTTATGAAGAAGGGACCAGCATGGTCGGCATTGCCTATCTCGAAGAGAAAGCCGTCATGCGCCTTCTGGTGATCAATCCGGCGATGGAACGGGCCGACATTGACACCTTCTTCCACCGCCTGATCGTCAAGGGCCGGGAACTGCTGGCGGGGCTCTGAGGGTCTCGCCGTTGAGCCCAGCTTGCCCTGCCGCTATTTCCCCGCCAGCAGCCGCAGCAGGCGGATGACTTCCGCCATCTCGTCAGCCAAACCGATGGTGATGCGCAGCCAATCCTTGATCCTCTCCATGGGGAAGCGGCGTACCAGCACGCCGTTGTCGCGCAGATACTGTTGCACCTCGGCTCCGGCCATTCCCGTCATCCTGCAAAAGACGAAATTCGCCGACGACGGTAATACCTGCATGCCAAGAGCACTCAATTCCGTGGCCGTTCTGTCCCGGGTGGCGATGATCGCCCGCCGCGTCGTCTCGAAATGCTCCCTGTCTTCGTAGGCCGCCTTGGCCCCCCGTTGGGCCACGACATCGACGGTGTAGGAGTTGAAGGAGTCGCGGATCGCTTCAAGGCCCTTGATCAGACCGGGCTCGGCAAAGGCCATACCCACCCGCAGACCGGCCAGCGACCGGGCCTTCGACATGGTCTGGATAACCAGCAGGTTGTCGTAGCGGCTGGTGAGGGGGATGACCGATTCGGCGCCGAAATCGACATAGGCCTCATCAACGATAATCAGGGTGTCCGGCCTGTGCTGCAACAGTTCCTCAATCTTTTCCGCACTGACGGCAATACCCGTCGGGGCATTGGGATTAGTGAGGAGAAAGCCCTTGAGGTTGTTAGGGTAGGCGGTGAAATCGATAGTGAAATCTTCGGTCAGGGGAACGGTCAGGTGGGGAATGGCAAACATCGCTGCGTAGACCGGATAAAAGGAATAGGTGATGTCCGGGAAGGCGATGGTGTCGGTGCGATTAAAAAAGGCCGGGAAGGCCATGGCCAGGACCTCGTCGGAGCCATTGCCGACAAAAACCTGCTCTATCGCCAGGTCGTGGTAATCGGCCAGGGTGCCGCGCAGGGCGGCGGCGGTTGGGTCGGGGTACAAGCGCGCCTCCAGGCCGGTCACCGAATGCATCGCCTCGATGACCCGTTGTGAGGCCGGATAGGGATTTTCGTTGGTGTTCAGTTTGATAAAACGCCGGTCTTTCGGCTGCTCGCCCGGCACGTAGGGTTTGATGTTTTTGACGGTATCGCTGTAAAACTTATTCATAAAAAGTTCCTTGTTAATCACCAGTCATTATCGAAAAACTATCGGAGAAAGGATTGCCTCATGTGCGGCAAACTATCTCTCTCCCGGCTTTTCAGCAAGCATTTTGTGATGGGCAAAGCTCCGACGGCAGGTTGGGTAGTTTCGGCTATCTCGGCAAGGATAAGGGTATCTGGCAAAACATAACGAGGGGTTTTGCAAATTTGCCGGGAGTCAGCTACAATAGCGCCGTCATGGCCGGTGGAAATGGCCATGAGGTGTTTTCAAGCAGGCGGGTATATTCAAGAGATCCCGAGGCCGGCTGTCGATCTGTAAGCGGCCGGCTGCCGTGGGGGACTCATAAATTGGTACACGGTGTAGCGATATGGGAAAGTCATTTCAGGAACAATTGCTGAAACTTGGGCTGGTCGAAAAGAAGCAGGTGAAAGAGGCCAAGAAAGAGCAGCATCAAAAGAAAAAACAGCAGGTTGCCAAGAATGCGGTGATTGTTGATGAAAATGCCCTGCTGGCGCAACAGGCGATGGAAAAAAAGAAGGCGAGGGCGCGGGAGCTGAATCTTGAGCGTGAGGCAAAACTGCAGAAAAGGGCGGAGGAGGCGAGGGTCCGTCAGCTTATCGAGGAGCACAAGCTGGCAAGGGACGAAAAGGGAGTTGCCTACCGTTTCAATGTCCGGGGGATAATCCAGCGGATCTTTGTTGCCCAGGATGTCGCCGACCGTTTAAGCAATGGCAGTTTAGGCATTGTTGTCCTTGGTGACCGGTGCGAGATCATTCCACGGACCATCGCCGAGAAGATACAGACGATCAACGACACACTCTTTATCATCCTTAATGCCCCACCCGCCGGGACCGAACAGGACCCGGACGACCCTTACGCCGCCTACAAAATCCCCGACGACCTTATGTGGTAACCGGCTATTTGGCACTGACGTGCGGTACAAGGCTCAAACGCAGGGCCTGCGGCTGGGCGCTGATGTCGGTGATCCGGGTTTTGATGGTGACGATCTTGGCCCCGGACTTGGCAATGATTGGGTCAAGATTCTGCAGGGTGATGGGGAATTCCTGGCCGTTGAGCATGGCAACCAGTGCCTGGCCGATGTCGGCGTTGGCATCTCTGCCCCCGGGGGTGAGGTTTTTTACCACCGGTTTGACAAAGAGGATCTGCTGGGCGGCGTCGTAACGGAGTGTAGCATTGGCCTGCACATCTATCTCCACCGCCCCGACCTTCAGTTTTATTTCATGGCCGGAAATCTCGGTGGCAAATCCGAGATTGCTGCCCGCCAACTGCAGACGGCAGGCCAGCTGATTGTTGCCAAACTGGAAGTCGCGGATATTTTTGATGATAATGTCCCCTTGCACGACTTTAGAGCGGGCATCGACGCGCAGGGGCAGGATAGCGGTGATTGCCTTGGCAATCACCGATTCCGGCAGCATGAGGGTGATAACATCCTCGACGGCCGCCCGTGATATCTGTGCGGAAAAGATCAATGAAATGGTAAGTATTACAAGCGAGAGTTTTCGAATCATGGCGGTCCCTGGTTGTTTTTGCGTGCTTGAAAATGCGGTAGTAATAACGATTGCAGCAATAAAGTGCAAGCCATAAAAAGTCCGACAAGGGTGGCCTGGTCCCGGTAATCCCTGTGATAATGATGGCTTGTGCTGGAAAAGCTGGTAGGCGTGAGAAAATGGCCGCGAAAGGAAACGCGGCCGGAGTCCATCGGTTGGCTGCCGATGACGCGAATCTGTTCTCCGGCAAATGTTCGTAAGGTTTGGCTTTCGGCAAAATAATGGGCGCGATCAAAGGCGATGGGTTTGCCCGGACGCGCTTCTTTCAGGCGCAGGGTGTGGATGGAATAGGTGTCAGCTGCCTCCAGTTGTGGCAGGAAAAGGATCGGTCCGAGGAGATAGCAGGCAAGGAGAACAAGGCCACTGGCGGCCTTTGCCGGGCCCGGTTGACAAAGTGGTGCGCTGCAGCGGAGGCTGCCTTTCCAGCACCAGATAAGGACAACGATGCCCACCAGAGTGAGGCCGAGAATCACCGGATGCTCCGGCCAGGCCCGGTCGAGGTGTTGCATCGTCCAGGAATAGGGGGCAATAAAGTGGACGCCGTTGCCCCATTTTATCTCCAGGCTATCGAGGATCAGGTGCACAAGGCAGTTGCTGCCGAGAATCATGAATATCCTGCCGCTTTGCGCAGTATAGCAGGCGAGGGCCGCCGAGCCGAATAGGCAGAAGAACAGGCTGGCCTGGGCGGTGCAGTACAGCCGCAGGTCGTAGGGGTCGAAGATCTCCAGGGGGATGAGGCATTTTAGGACAATCCATGGCAGGTCGGGGATGATGCAGGCAATGATCACCCAGATCAGCTGGTCTCTTCGCAGCAGCAGGCCGCTCAGTGGGGCCTGGATGCCGATGTGGCAAAGGGTGTTTGGCAAGGCTGTCGTGGTAATTTGGGGGTGGAATATGGGCAAGGGGAAAATAAATTGGTCCTGCGTGGAGGTATCCTGCCCGGCCATTGACGGCAACACTCTAGTGCATCGTCGCGGCCTGCACAAGGCCTCTGTTTTACCGCAAGTGTGCATTTCTGCTGTGAGGTGCCGGTCATGAGCCAGGCACCGATCCTCACCGTCGCCGCCGATTGTCTCTTAACCGGCATTGATATCCCCCTTGAAGAGGCCCTTAAAGACCGTCTGACCATCACCAATCCACAGTATACCGCGGCCAAACGCTATGGCCGGTGGATCGGCAAAAAGCTCAAACCGCAGTTGAAATACTACGAGCCGGTGCCCGAGGGCCTGCGTTTTCCCAGGGGCTTTGCCAACCAGGCGGTGTTGCTTTGCCGGGACCACTGTGGCAGCGATCCGCAGATCGTCGACAAGCGGCGGCTTCTGCCGGAGGTCGCTTTTACCTTTTTAGGTGAACTCCGCCCCTACCAGCAGGCGGCGGTGGCGGCGGCCACCGGCAAATCCTTCGGGGTCATCGAGGCCGGTACCGGCAGCGGCAAAACGGTCATGGCCCTTGCCCTCATTGCCCTGCGGCGGCAGCCTGCCCTGGTGGTCGTTCATACCAAGGAGCTGTTTTATCAATGGCAGGAGCGGGTGCAGAGCTTTCTCGGTCAGGAGCCGGGCCTGGTGGGTGACGGTAAATTTGAACTCCTGCCGGTAACGGTCGGTATCGTCAATAGTGTGCGCAGCCATCTGGCCGAACTCATCCCCCATTTCGGTCACCTGGTCGTCGATGAATGCCACCGGGTCCCCGCCAATCTCTTCACCGATGTGGTTTCGCAGTTTGACTGCCAGTATCTCCTTGGACTGTCGGCCACCGCCTTTCGCAGCGACGAGGAAACCACCAAGCTGATCTATTACTTTATGGGTGATTGTCTGCACCGGGTCGACCGCGACGAACTCAAATCGACCGGGGCCATTCTCGCCCCCTTGGTTATCCGGACGCCGACTGCCTTTACCTATCGCTATCGCGGCGATTACCAGGCGCTGATCAAGGCCCTGGTGCAGCATGAAGGTCGGAATATGCAGATCCTCGGCGATATCATCAAGATCGTCGGCGAGGGGGAGGGCGGCACGGTGCTGGTGGTGTCCGACCGGATCAGCCATTGCCGCTTTTTCGTCGAGAAATTGCAGGGGCGGGGGGTGAAGGCGGCGCTACTGTACGGCGGCATAAGTCCCGATGAGCGCAATGCCGTGGTCGCGGCGGTACGGGGTGGCGAGATTGCGGTACTGGTCGCCACCCTGCAGCTGATCGGTGAGGGCTTTGACTGTCCGGGGCTGTCAAGCCTGTTTCTCACCACGCCCATCAGCTTTGAGGGGCGGCTGCTGCAGGTCATTGGCCGCATCCTCCGCCCTGCCGCCAATAAGCGGGCCAGGGTCTTTGATTATCTGGATGAAAATGTTCCAGCCCTTCGCCGTTCAGCCAAGGCCAGGAGCCTTGTTTTGTCGCAACTTTAATGGCTTATCGGGAAAGCCCGATGCTCGGTTGCCGATGAAACTGTTCTTGCATCTTTCGTGTGAATAAGGTATCCTGTCGAGTTTCAAACAATCATATTTGGACTTTCAAGGCACTGCTAGTTAGGGAGAGTGCTTTTTTTATTTCTAATTTCAAGTTGTTATAGTCTTTGTGGCAACGGTGCAAGGTCATCGCTCTCGGCGGACCTTGAAGGATGCAGGATGGAACAGAAGAAGATTCGCAACGTGGCGATCATTGCCCACGTTGATCATGGCAAGACAACCCTGGTAGACCAGCTTTTTAAACAATCCGGGATGTTCCGCGACAACCAGGAGGTCACCGAAAGGTTGATGGACTCCATGGATCTGGAGCGGGAGCGCGGCATCACCATTACCGCCAAAAACGGTTCCTACCAGTACAAAGACTATTGGATCAACATTATTGATACCCCGGGCCATGCCGACTTTGGCGGTCAGGTTGAGCGTGTATTGCAGATGGCCGACGGCGCCCTGCTTCTCGTCGATGCCCAGGAAGGGCCGATGCCGCAGACCTATTTTGTTCTAAAAAAGGCCCTGCAGAACAAGCTGCCGGTCATTGTCGTCATCAATAAGATCGACAAACCGGCCGCCCGCTGCAGCTGGGTGGTCAACGAGGTCTTCGATCTCTTCGTCAAACTTGACGCCCCGGATGATGTTCTTGATTTTCCGGTGGTGTACGCCTCGGCCAAGAATGGCTACTCCCTCCTTAATCCCGAGGATCCGGTGGAGAAGGCGACCGGTATGGCCCATATCAGCCAGATGATCGTCGATCACACCCCCGCCCCCAGTGGCTCCAGCGAGGCGAGTCTGCAGATGCAGGTCGGAACCATCGATTATTCTCCCTACCTGGGACGCCTTGGTATCGGCAAGGTGGTTAACGGCACGATGCGCCTCAATCAACCCATCGTTGTCGCCCGGCGCGACGGCTCCATCAGCCCGGTGCGGATCTCCAAGATCTTCCGTTTCGAGTGTGATGCCAAGGTGGCGGTCGAGTCGGCGGGTGTCGGCGAGATTGTCGCGGTTGCCGGCATGGACGATGTGACCGTCGGAGTCACCTTTACCGATCCCGACAATCCCCAGCCGCTGCCGCTGATCACCATCGATCCGCCGACCATTTCCATGAACTTCATCCCCAACGATTCGCCCTTTGCCGGCAAGGAGGGGAAATTCGTCACCTCCCGGCATATCGGCGATCGTCTGCAGCGCGAGGTCCTGGCCGATGTCGCCCTGCACTACGAGGTGCTGACCGATGCGGTGGGCTTCAAGGTTTCCGGTCGCGGCGAGCTGCATCTATCCATCCTCATTGAGAAAATGCGCCGTGAGGGCTATGAATTCCAGGTCACCAGGCCGCGGGTCATCATGAAGGAGGAAGACGGCAAATTGCTTGAGCCCTACGAACGGCTTACCGTCGATGTTGATGAACTGTATCAGGGCGCGGTAATCGAAAAGCTCGGCAAACTGAAAGGCCAGATGGAAGAGATGGATACCAGCCGCGGCATGGTCCGCCTGGTTTTCACCATCCCGACCCGCGGCCTGCTCGGCTACCGTTCACAGTTTATGACCGATACCAAGGGCATGGGCATGATGGCCTATGTCTTTTCCGAATACGGACCTTACGCCGGCGACATCGTCAACCGGGTCAACGGTGTTTTGGTGGTCAAGGACCCTTGCACAGCGGTGGCTTTCGCCTTATTTAATCTCCAGGAGCGCGGCAAACTCTTCATTCATCCCGGCGCTCCCCTGTACCAAGGGCAGATAATCGGCGAAAACAGCAGGTCGGTCGATATGGTGGTCAATCCGGGAAAAGGCAAAAAGCTCACCAATATGCGGGCCTCGGGCACCGATGAGGCGGTGGTTCTGACGCCGCCGGTGGCCATGACCCTGGAAGATTGCATCGCCTATATCAATGACGACGAACTGGTCGAGGTGACACCGGCCTCGATCCGTCTGCGGAAGAGACCAGAGGTGAAGATTAAAGGGTAATTTCATTGTCAATCAAAAAGCACCTTCCGCTTGCGGCTTGGCCATCTTGATTGACAAATGAAATAAGGTGCCACATGAAAGAATGGGCGATTTTGTTTGGGGCAGTGGTAATCGGTCTGGCGACTATCGGATTTGTCGCCAAAAGGTTCGGCGGCAGCTGCCCACCCTGAGTCATGGCCTACGGATCCATAGGTATGGGTCTTTTAGGTTACTGGCTGTTGAGTACCGTGTTCTAACTCTTGTCCTTAACGGCGTAATAATCGGCCAGTATCTTGGCATGATCGAAGGCCAGATCGGGCAGGTTGTTCTTTCCAAAAAGCTCTGCTCGGGCGGCATCGTCGCCCGCTCGCGGGGCGCCTTTCGCCTGGCCGATAAAGACGGTTGAGGCGGTGTGGTGCCGGGCATCCCTTCCCGGATCGGAATAGGTATGAAATTGCCGAAGGCCGGTCACCGTAAGTCCCGTCTCCTCCTCGGCCTCACGCAGCGCCGCCGTCTCAAACGACTCGCCGTAATCAACAAAACCACCGGGTAGGGCCCAGCCAAAGGGCGGGTTTCTTCTTTCGATTAAAACAATCCGCTCACCTATCTCGATGATGATGTCGACGGTGGGCAGGGGATTCCGGTGTTTTTCCACTTCATGGCCGCAGTTCGGGCATTTCATGACAATTCCTCAGGGGGCAGGGCAACCAGCGCCCTGATTTCATGCCAATCGGCAACCGTCTGCAGGTCGTGACGATTTCTGTTCCAGGGCTGGCTGAAGACGTAGGGGATAATGGCCTCTTTGGCGAGTTGGATACAGGTCTCGGCCCGGTCGTCGATAAAGAATTTCAGGCCGTGCTGGTGGATATGGCGGACTTTGTCATTGTGGTCGCCGGTGCCGACAACCCGGATTCTTTCCCGGGTTTCGCCGGTGAAGAACTGCTCCAGCCAGGCGAACACCGGTTTGGTAATCGGTCGGGCGGTGATGATCGTTACCGGGCCAATCTCCGTAAAGCGGCTGATGCATTCCACCGCCCCGGGCAGGGGCTGCAGCTCGGCCGCTACCGAGTCGGTGAGGATATCGGTGAAGATCTTTTCCACCAGCGGCTGGGGAATATTCAGGCAGTTCTCCAGCTCAAAGTTGGTTATCTGCTCGGCGGTGAAGGTGCAGTAGCCGTGTTCCCTGCAGGCCAGACGGATAAAGGCCTCGGCGGTGTCGGCAATGACCCCGTCGAAGTCGAAGCCGAGTTCGCTTACCTGGATGGGCGGGATGGGGGAGGTGGAGACGGCTGTGGTCATTGGAAAAATTGCCTTACTTGAGGTAGCCGGCTTCAATCGCCTTCACCTGCCGGCAGAGGAGGTCGTTTTCCGGAGTATGGATTCCATAATTGCGTCCCTTGACGACAATCGCGCCGTTGATCGCCTCGATTTCCGTGCGCCGCCGATTGCGTACGTCCTGAAGCATCGAAGAGACGTTCTCGGCGGTCTTGCTGCAGACCGTGCGGGTGGCGAGATACGGGTCGCCCATGACGTCGACGCCTTCCGCCCTGGCAACCCGCATCGCTTCATCGACCGCGGTCTGCATTCGCAGGTCGGCGCCGGCAATGGTCAGTAGTTCGCCGTTCTTGCAGGCCAGAATGGCGGTGAGGGCATTGATGCCGACATTGATAAACAGTTTGGCCCAGATCCTTGCCAAGACGTTGCTGGAGCCTTCCACCTGCAGGCCACCGGCGGCAAAGACCGCCTGCAGTTTTTCGAGGAGATACGCCTGGTGCTCGCCTGGCTTTTCAAGAAAACCAAGATATGTTGCGCCGCTGCCGGCGTGACGGACATGCCCGCGCTGCAGCAATGTCGCCCCTTCCGTGGTAGTGCCGAATGCACCGGTGGCTTCGCCGAGCAGATCAAGCATCGACAGGTGGCTGATGCCGTTTTGCAGGAAGACCACCAGGGTTGTTGCGGTCAGTAAGGGGCGGCAGAAGGTGAGGCTGGCCTCGACATCGTAGGATTTTACGCAGAGCAGTATCACGTCAACCGGCCCCAGTCGGGCGGGGTCAGAGGTTGCGTTGATTGCGACGGTTTGGCAACGATCGCCTAACTGGTAGACAATACCGTGTTCGGTAAGGTAGCTGGCGCGTTCATCGTTATGGTCGAGGATCGTCAAAACGTCTTCGGTTGCGGCCAGGCCCCTGGTGATGACCGAGCTGAGCAGGCAACCGAGGGCGCCGGGACCAACGAGGAGGATATGCATGAAAAGCCTTCTTTAAATTGGTGCCATAGTGGGCTGTGGGATACCGTGGGCGTGTGCTTTGCCTCTGCAGCCCGCTATTTGCTCAGCGTCGCCTGTTCAACAATCGCTGCATATTTGTAGCCCGCGCCAAAGTCTTTGTCAGCCGCCAATATACCTTCCATAACGACGATAGTGTCGACTGCCAGGGTGGCATCGGTGGTGAATACCAGGTCGTGGGTGTTGTGCAGCGGGTCGCCGGTGCCGTCCTGGATGTGTGCCCAGTTTTTGCCCATGATGCTCGGACTGAATTTGACGACCTTGCCGCGCAGACGAACCTTCTTGCCGGCGAGGTCCTTGCTGCCGGCAAAGATTTCGGCAACGGTGTAGGCGTTATCACCTTCCGCCTTGGGAACGGAGATTTCCTGTAAAGGGGCAATGGCCATGGAACTGCCGCCGGAAACCTGCTCGGCAATCGGTGCCGAGGGGCCTGCGGATTTTTGTTCGGCCTGCAGGGCAGCGGCAAAGGAATCGCCGGAGGCCGGAGCAGCGGCCACTGTCCCGGCAGTTTCGGCAAGTCCAGCGGAGAAGATGATCCGTTCAAAGGTCTTGTTGAGGGACTTGCTGGTGAAATTAGCCATGGCCATTCCCTCATAGTAGCTGACGATCCCGCCCTTTTTCACTGCGGTCTCGGGGATTGCCACCCATGTCTCCGTGGTCCCCGTAGCAACGAGCATATAGGTGTAGCCGGAGGCATTCACGGTGTCGATTACCGTGCCGGTTACGGTTTTGGCTTCTCCGGCTGCCGCTGTCTGTGGCATGGCCGCCGCCGGCCCTGGCAAGAAAGCCGGGTTCGTGGCAAAAAACAAGGTGATGGCGAATAGGATGCATCTGCGAAGCATTGTGGTACTCCTAAAGATCAAGAAAATTGACAGTTGACACCGTGAGTGGATTGATCGGGCGCAGGCCGCTTTTCTGGTGAATTTTTGTTCTTGGTTTTTGGCAACAAAAACAATCCCCTGAAGACTAATCATTTTCAATTAGAAAGGCCAGATGCTCAATTAAACTGCGTGTCCAGATGGCATATGCCGCTTCGGTGAGATGCACCCCATCTTCCTGGAAGAGTTGTTTGTCGGAACTGGCGAAGCGTTTGTGGATATCGAGAAAACAACTGCCGGTAACCATGGTCAGTGCTTCTATGTGTGCGTTAAGACTGGAGATTGCATTTTCCGGCAGATGCGGAAGGAGCATGGGCAGAAGACTCGTGACCAGGATTTCCGCGGCAGGATAATCATTACTCAGTTCAATGAGGATATTTTTCAGGCTGGCATGGAAGTCGTTGTTACCGGCGAGCAGGTCATTGGTGCCAACCATTATAACAATGACTTCAGGGCCTTGTGTCTTGGCCTTTATAGCTGGCAGGGAGGCGAGAAGATCCTCCGCGGTGGCGCCGGGGACGCCGAAATTTTCGACCTTACAGGCGGACATATGGGCCTGCCAGTTGTGATCCGCAACAAGTGAATCGCCGAGAAAGAGAAGTTTAATCATGGTGTTATGGTGTCAGTTGGTAAGTGAAAATGATTGCATTCCCCACCCCGATACGGGTTACGGAATGAGTTATGAAGGATGAATGCCTGAGGAATGGTTCGCCTCAGGCGGGCACGGAAACAATGCCCCACCCAAGAGGGCTACAGCCAAGAATTCTCATTAGGCTTAGAACAACAAAGAATGGCCACCGGGGGACGCAGCATGATTTCCTCGATGCCTCTCTTACAGTAGCATAAGACGAAACCCGTGCCAAAGTTTTTCTCCATCTTTATTGCCGGCCGGGTCGGTCCCGCAAGCTTTTTATACCAAGGATTGCAGGACAACGCAGGAAAACGGCAAAAGAACGGCGGGTGCCGAGTGCGGGTGCCGCCTTGCCTCGCTGATCCGCTGGAAATCGCCGGGAGAATTTGCGGCACTGTCAATTATTTTATACCACGATGCCCCCTTGCCGCGCGGTGGGGGGGCGGTAAATTCGAGTATTTTTTGCCGGTCACTGTTGACCATGACAAAAAAGTCGCCGCCAAACCGGTCGCCATCCGGGGCTCTGAGGAGAAAGGCCAGGCCGTGGCTGTCGGCTGCCCAGTTCTGCTCGCAAGGGTTCAGGTATTGCCAGGTAATCTCCGGTAGTTGCCCCTGGTCAGGGCCTTGATCGTGGTGGAAAAAATCGTCTCGGCGAAAAACGCGGTGGCGTTTTCTGAGAGCGATGCATTCCTTGAAAAAGCGAAAGAATCCGGCATGTTCTTGCAGAAGCGACCAATCGAGCCAGCTGATTTCATTGTCCTGGCACCAGGCATTGTTGTTGCCCCCCTGGCTCCGGCCGAATTCGTCACCGGCGGAGATCATCGGCACCCCTTGCGATAATAAAAGCAGAACGGCAAAGGTCTTCATCCGCCGCAGACGCAACTGGGCGACCTCTTCCGGGGCGCCGCTGCCCTCATGGCCACTGTTCCACGACAGGTTGTGCTTTTCACCGTCCCGGTCGTCTTCGCCATTGGCGAGGTTGTTTTTCCGGTCGTAGCTCACCAGGTCGGCAAGGGTGAAGCCGTCGTGGCTGGTGAGAAAATTGATGGAGCAGAGCGGTCCCCGGCCACTTGGCTGGTAGAGATCGGAGCTGCCGGCAATGCGGGTGGCGAGGTGGGTCACTGTATTATCGTCACTACGCATGAAACTGCGGACATCATCGCGAAAGCGGCCGTTCCATTCGGCCCAGCGGGAATCGGAGGAAAAGGACCCGACCTGATACAGGCCGGCTGCGTCCCAGGCCTCGGCGATCATTTTGGTGTCGCGGAGCACCGGGTCTTCACCGATGATTTCTATCATCGGCGGATTGGCAAGCACATGGCCCTGCCGGTCTCTGCCAAGGATGGAGGCAAGGTCAAAACGAAAGCCGTCGATATGCATCTCGGTCACCCAGAAACGCAGGGATTCAAGGATCAACTCGCGAACCACCGGATGATTGCAGTTCATGGTATTGCCGCAACCGGAGAAGTTCAGGTATTCCTGGTCCGGGCCTAGAAGGTAGTAGACCTGATTGTCGATACCCCGAAAACTGCTGGTTGTCCCCTGATAGCCGCCTTCGCCGGTATGGTTGAAGACCATGTCGAGAAAAACCTCGATCCCCGCCTGGTGCAGGGCCCGGACCATCTCTTTGAACTCCACTGTAGCGCGGGACGGATCGCTGGCGTAGCCTGAGCGGAGGGCAAAAAAGGACACCGGGTTGTAGCCCCAGAAATTTTTCAAACGTTCACCGGTTTTCGGATTGGTGAAGGTGACGTCGTTTTCATCGCATTCCATGACCGGCATGAGTTCGACAGCGGTGATTCCAAGGTCAAGGAGATAGGGGATTTTTTCGATGATTCCCCGGTAGGTGCCGGGGGCGGCCACCGCTGAGCTTGGATCCTTGGTGAAACCGCGAACGTGAAGCTCGTAGATGATGGTCTCGGCCAGCGGCGTTTTCAGCGGGCGGTCCTCCTGCCAGTCGAAATCCTGATTGGTGATTACGCAACAGGGCTTGATACCGTATTTGGTCGCTTCCCCCCAGCCACGCGGTACCAGCATACGGCTGTAGGGATCAATGAGAATCTTGCGGAAATCATAGGCAAGGCCTTCGCTGTTTCCCTCCGCCGGGCCATCGAACCTGTAGCCGTACCGGAAACTTTGCTGCTGGGTGAGCAGAAGGATGTGCCACATGTCACCGGTTCGATTCTCGTGGGGATGAAGGACAAACTCGTGGCGGATGAACTGGGTGGCGTCCTTGGGCAGGTGATCGATAACCAGGGTGACCTTGGTCGCATGCCGGGCAAATATGGAAAAATTGATACCCTCCCTGAGGATGGTGACTCCGGCGGGCAGCGGGTAGCCTCTTTTGCGGATACGTTGGTTTTTTGCGGTCGGCATATTGATAATAGGTATTGTTGGTTTACTGTTACAGAAATAGCGGGAAAGGTACGACGGTGGCATTCTGATATCCCATGTTACCCGAGGTGGGGGAATTTGTATCATGGAAATTTGTTTTCAAGGGTATTCTCCCGCGAAATATTTTGCCGACCGTAGATAGAGTTCAGGACCGGGTCAATGTGTGACCTCAAAGAGTGCAGTGTTTTACCCATAACGTGGAGGTACCCATGGGGATGTATCACAAGATACAAATAGGTGATTTGGCTATCAGTCCTATCGATTGGGAGATGACTCCGGATATCTCTTTCGGAACCTTTGAGTCCTGGGGAGGGCGGGAGAGGGTGCGCAACAACAAGGAGTGCGTCTATTATTTCTTTATCGACAACTGGGGCGACGAGCCGAAGCTTTGCCTGATGGAAAGGGCGGTGAAGCACGCACGGATCGTCGCCGAGATTAAAGCGCCCATGGAAATGGTCAAAAAGTGCGTGGCCGACCAAGGAAAATCCTCGGTTTTTGAAAAGAGTTACGCCATCAACGACCAGATTAAGGAATGGCTGATCGCCAAGGTCCTGGATGACAACGGCGATGCCAGCCTTGTTGTGCCAAAACTTGAGGCGGTTCGTAAGGAGGACATGGGGCCGCTGCTGCCGCTTGCTGACCAGCATCCCTTTGCCGGGGAGAAGGTTCAGCTGCCCCACGAACCGGCTATTATCAACGACGACGAAATCGCCGCGGTTCTGCAAAAATGGAACTTTTTCGAGGCGGAGTTGCATCCGTCCGGCAGGTTTGCCAATGCCCTGGCCGACCCGGCCATCCCCGGCGTCATCGTCGACCAGCGCACCGGCTTGATGTGGCAAAGCAGCGGCATAGACATCGGTTCCATCCGCCATATCCAGCGGGCTATTGAAGAGTTAAATGGCAGCGAGTTTGCCGGTTTCAGCGATTGGCGCCTGCCGACCATGGAGGAGGCGATGTCGCTTATGGAACCCGAGAGAAACGCCAAGGGGATATATCTTCATCCAGGTTTTTCCAAGGAGCAGCCCTTTATCTTCGTTGCCGCGCAACGCAAACCCGGCGGTTACTGGTTTGTCGATTTCAAGCAGGGCCGGGCCTTTTGGTCCTCGGGGACCATCCCCGGAGGTTTTGGCCGTTTGGTGCGATCTTTACCCTGATTGCTGCATGCTTAGCGAGTTGTTGCATGCGATGCCCGCCTGAAAAGTTTTTTTCAGGCGGGCATTTTTTTGAAAAGTCGTTGTCTGGAAACGAATGGGTTACGGCTCTTTTGGAGCCGGATGCTAGAGAGTTGCGGCGAAGTTGTTGAAAAGAACTCAAGTAATTTAGCAACATCCCCCAATCCCCGGAGTATTGTTTTGATTGTTGCCGGGTAATTTGGTTATTATACCGCAAAAGTAGGTTTCGTTTCTGCAAACGAGCTGCTCAACGCAGCTTTATGGGCAGCAGTTTTTTCCGGGATGGGCATATAACGTAGGGCGGCAGGACAGCGGCCAACTCGTCCCAATGATATTTACCAGTGGGTTTGCATGGCAAACGACAAGGGTTCCGGATACGGCGAAATTGCCTCTCTGCTGCTGCAGTCGGGATTGGTGAGCGAAAAGCAGCTGCAGCATGCTGATCGAATCCGCAAAAAGCTGGCAACGCCGACCTCGCTCCTCAATGTCCTGAAAGAGTTGGGGATTGTCACCGATGAAATGGTGCGGAAGGCCTTGATGGATACCGCCACGACCATCAGGATCGGTGAACTGTTGGTTGAGTTGGGGCATCTGTCCGAGGATGATCTGCAGGCCGCTTTCCGCATTCAACAGGAGCGGGAAAAAGGGCTGCGCTTTGGCGAAGTCTTGGTAAAGCATAATTTTATCGATGAAAAGCTCTTTAACAGGATTCTCTCCATTCAGCTGGGGTTTCCCCTGGTGGATGTCAATATGTCCCTGGTAGAGCGGACGCTTGCCAGCCGGGTGCCGATGAAGACCCTCGTCGATCATCAATTCCTTCCCCTGAAAACCAACGATAAGACTATACTGGTCGCCTTTGCCGATCCGCTTGACCGGAAAAGCATCGAGGTTGCCAAGAAGTTCTTTGGCGGTACCATCGCACCGGCCATTGTCGAGAAGAAGGCCTTGGGCGACACCCTCAAGCTCCTGGCGAATCTGCAGGCCGGGAAGAGGGTTGATGTCGATGGCAAGACTGTCGTCGGTATTGTCAATTCGATGATTATTGCGGCGATAAAGGTGAACTGTTCGGATATTCATATCGAACCGATGGCCGATCGCCTGCAGATACGTTTTCGTGAGGATGGTATCCTTTGCCATTACAAGGACTTCCCACGGGATATCATTCCCCCGCTGAGTAGCAGACTGAAGATACTCTGTGATGCCGATATCGCTGAAAAGCGGCGCCACCAAGGAGGGCGAATCCTCTTCAACTATGAGGAAGGCAGCGTTGATATCCGCGTTTCCTTCTACGTTACTGTGCACGGCGAAAAGATCGTCCTTCGCCTCCTCAATCAGAAACGGGAGCTCCTCGACATCCAGACAATCGGCATGGCCCCGAAGATGCTGCATAAATTCCTTGAGGACGCGGTCTATCCACCGAGTGGCGTGCTCTTGGTCACCGGCCCCACCGGTTCGGGCAAGACCTCCACCGTCTACAGCTGTATCAATCACATCAAGAACCCGCAGATAAGCATTATCACGGCGGAAGAGCCGGTGGAATATTTCATCGACGGCATTGCCCAGTGCTCCATTGATCCATCGATTAACGTCACCTTTGAGGAAACCCTGCGGCATATCGTCCGCCAGGATCCGGATGTCATCGTCATCGGCGAAATTCGCGACAGCGTCTCGGCGGAAATGGCGGTACAGGCGGCGCTGACCGGGCATAAGGTGCTCAGTACCTTTCATACCGAGGACAGTATCGGCGGTCTTATCCGCCTCTTGAATATGGATATTGCCCCGTTTTTGATCTCATCAACGGTGGTAAGTGTCCTGGCGCAACGGCTTTTGCGGCGGGTGTGCAAGGCCTGTGCCACTGAAACCAAGGTGACCCCGACCCAGCTGCAGCGTCTTGGCGTTTCGGCGCAGGACCTGATGGGGGCGCAATTCAAGAAAGGCCGGGGCTGCGAGCTCTGCAAACAAACCGGCTATAAAGGCAGGGTAGGGATCTTTGAGGTGCTGGTGCTCAATGAGTTGGTACGGACTGCCATCCTTGAGCAAAAAACCAGCTATGAAATACGCCAGATCAGCATCGATCACGCCGGCCTGGTAACCCTCCTGGAGGATGGCCTGTTGAAGGCAGCGGCGGGGATTACCAGTATTGAGGAGGTCCTGCGTTGTTTGCCGAGACTTTGTCCACCCCGGCCGCTTATGGAAATACGTCGTATCTCGGGAGAATAATCGGATGCAGAAGAGCGCCTCGTTTCTCGATGTAATCAATGAAAGCATTGCCTCCGGCAATGTGGTGTTACCGGTATTCAGTGCGGCGGCGCTGCGGATTCAGCAGGAACTGATTAAAAAAGATCCGGACATGAAGGTGTTTGAGACCTTGTTGTCCGGCGATCAGTCGCTGTCCAGCCAGGTGCTGCAAATGGCGAATTCGTCATTTTATCAAGGCCTTGTTGAGATTCTCACGGTTCGGTCGGCCATAGTCCGCCTGGGTATGCAGGAGGTGGGACGACTGGTTCTGCTGGTGGCCACCCGCAATCAATTCCGGAGTAAAGATCCGGAGCTGAATGTCCTCATGAAGCAGTTATGGCAGCATGCGGTCGGCTGCGCCCTTGGCGTGAAGTGGTTGATGCGGCGCTGCAAATTTGATGAACTGGAAAGTCATGCCTTTTTTGCCGGCCTTTTTCACGATATCGGCAAGTTGTTTGTCCTTATGGTCGTTGACCAGATGAAGGAAAAGAACAAACAGCTGCCGGTCACCCATGCCCTCCTCCTCGAAGCCATGGGCAGCCTGCATTGCGACCAGGGCTATAAGCTCATGAGGCAGTGGAATCTGCCGGAGGAGTATTGTGTCGTCACCAGGGATCACCACCGCAAAGACTACGACAATAAAAATTATTTGCTGGTGCTGGTGCGTCTGGCTGATGTGGCCTGTATAAAACTGGGAATTGGCGTGACCAAGGATGAGTCCATCGTGCTGTCGACACGGGAAGAGGCCCGCCTTCTCAATCTGTCCGAGGTCGATCTTGCCGAGCTGGAGATCATGCTGGAAGATACCGCCATCCTCGCGGGATGACAGGTAGGGAGTAGGTACGCAGGGCATCCCGTCGGGGATGTGCATATGAACCCCTTTGCCGGGGAGAGGAGAGAATTCGTGAAAGATTGGCAGGAGCGGCGTTGGCCGGCTGACCGAAGGACCGGAATACCTATGGGCAAGGTACTGAAAGTATTGCTGTCCGCATGTTTTTTTGTTGTGCTCTCTGTTTCCGGAGCGCGGGCCGAACAGGTTACCCTGCCCCTGACCCTTGACTTCAAGCTCCTCACCTCGCTGATCGTCCGCGAGGCCTTTCCCGGCAAGAATCAAACTGCGGCAATCGTCGGGCGGCCGGGAGAATGCATGTACCTGGGCATCTCCGAACCGAAGTTTTCTTCCGCCGGCAAGAACGTTCGCCTCGATATGCGCCTGGCCATTCGCCTCGGTACCGGAGTGGGCGGGGAATGTCTTGTGCCGGTTGAGTGGCAGGGCTATCTGACCCTGGTCCAGCAGCCGGTTTTTGACGGTCGGACCTTCTCCCTCGGTTTTCGGACAATCGATTCCAGCCTTTCGAACCTCAACCGGCAGCCGGCGAAGATCGCCGGTTTTCTCTGGGAATTTGCCAAACCACGGGTCTATGACCACCTCAACCGGGTGCGCCTCGATCTGGCCCCGCCGGTTCGCGACATGCGCGAGTTCCTGGCGCCGATGTTCCACGATAAGGCCCGTCAGGCCACGCAGAACATGCTGGCAAGCCTGCGCGGCGGGCCGATGACCGTTGGTAAAGACGGGGTTATCGTCGAACTGCAGGCCGAGGTTGAAGAAGTCTATATGCCGGAAGGTAAAGATCTCGGCAAGACCATGGGCCCTGCCGAGCGCAAGAAATTCATTCAATTGTGGGAGACCTGGGACGTCTTCCTCGTCCGCCTGGTCAGCCTTATCGCCTCGGAACCACTGACGCCGGAGGACCAGCTGCTTCTCGCCGATGTCCTGCTTGATACCCGGTATGCCTTCGCGGCGGCGCTGGAAGAGCCCGATCTTGAAAAGGATTTCGTCCGGACGCAGTTCATCTGGGCCTGGCGCAATCTGGCACCGCTCTTCAGGAGGCAGCTGTACGCCAAACCCTCGGCAAATACCCTTGGTTTCCTGGCCTTCTTCACCGCCGCCGACGCCCTGCTGGTCCTTGACCAGATGGGGCCGACCCTCGGCATCGAGATCAGTCAGCAGGGCTTATTGCGTCTGGCCGGCATGCTGACCGGCCAGGAGACGGAGAAGCTGCCCTACACCTCCGAGGTCGATCCGGGACTGCGCAAGCTGTTGATGTTGCCACCGGTTGAGCCCCCGGCCCAGGGAGAAGAGGAAGAAGAAATTCTGGAAATCGATCTGCCGGCCGAGGAGGAAGAACCCGATCCCTTCTCGAAGGTCACCAACTTTTTCTTTGGCCCGGCCTATGCCGCCGAGATGCCGCAGGTTGCTGAGTTGCTCGAATGGAAGGTGCCGGATGATGATATCGCCGGCTATGTTGAGCGGGTGAGGGCGGTTCTCGCCGAGGCCTCGGCAACCGTTCTCGCTAAAGGGGAGATCCCCGAGAACCTGCATTCTATGTTCCGGACGACAATTGTCGCCATGGCCTGGCAGGAAAGCTGCTTTCGCCAATTTATCGAAAAGGGCAAGAAGCTCACCTTTCTGCTGTCCTACAACCAGACCTCGGTCGGGGTGATGCAGATCAACGAACGGGTATGGCGCGGCACGTACGACCGCAATAAACTGCGCTGGAATATCCGCTACAATGCCCTGGCCGGATGCGAGATTGCCGATCTGTATCTGCGCCGCTACGCCCTCCAGGGCAAGGCTCTGGCGCCCGGCGCTCGGGCCGATCTCCTGCCGGCGATTGTCTACGCCATGTACAACGGCGGGCCGGGCCAGCACGAGAAATACCTGGCAAGACAAAAGAGCGGCAAGACCTTCCCCAGCGACCAGTATTTCGCTGAAAAGTTGAAATGGGTCCAGAAGCGGGATTGGGAGCAGATCAGGGAATGTTTAGGCAGCGGCAGCTGAGAAATATCGGCTACTGCGGGGGATTAAGCTAAGGTGTTAGCGCGCTGGCAACCTGCAGTACCCACTCCCCGGCCTTGAGGGACGCCTCGGCGACGCTGCCCTTCGGCAGTTCGAGAAAGTTGCAGAACTGGGCGAATTGTTCGGTGTCGCCCATTTCCAGGGCCGTCGCCAGGTGGAGGTAGCCGGCCATCCGCGAACCGGCGGTGGTGTATCCCTCCTTGAGCCTGTCGGAGAGCGGTAGATTATCGAGGATTTTAGTAAACGGCATGTCGAGCATGACATCGATGAGGGAGAGCATGCCGAAGAGGAACATCTCCTCATGGGGTATTGCCGGGATCTTGCCGGCCAGAGCCAGTTCCTCAAAGAGCCGGCCGCGGCTGAGGGCGAGAAAGAGAAGTTCCTGCGGCTTGCCGGGGGCCACCAGGTCGGAGAGGACGATCATCCGCAGCCAGTAGCGCATGCGGTTGTTGCCGAGCAGGACCACCGCATGGCGGACTGAGTCGATCTTCATCGAAAAACCGAAGGCCGCCGAATTGAGGAGGCGGAGCAGGCGGTAGGTGATGGCCGGATCGACCTTGACGATGTCGATGATTTTCTCGGTGTCGAGGTTGGGGTCGTTGAGGGCGGTGAGGATGCGCATCCGCGAGGCCTGGAAGGAGTGCAGGGTCTTGCCGGAGAGGTTCTCCGGTTTGGCGAAGAAGTAGCCTTGAAAGAAATCAAAACCGAGCTGCAGGAGAAAATTGTAGGTAGCGCGGTCCTCCACCTTTTCCGCGACCTTCAGGGCCTTTTTCGAACTGATGGTGTGGAAGATCGTCTCTATTTCCGCAAAACTCCTGGCCAATACGTCGACCTTGATGATATCGGCGAGATCGAGCAGCACGTCCTGGCTGGTGTTGCCGGTATAGTCATCGATGGCGATAAAATAGCCGTCCTGCTTGAGGCGGATGAGTTCGGCGGTCACCGCCGGCACCGGCACGGTGTCCTCCAAAACCTCGACGACCGTTACTGCCGGCGGCAGGGCTCTTGGCGCACCGTCGAGGATCAGTTTTTCAGTGAAGTTGACAAAGATCCGTTTTGACTGGTCGATCGATTCCTGCGCCTTGATAAAACCCGAGGTGGCCATGCGCATGGTGGCCAAATCGCCGTCGTCAATGAGCGCCGAATCCATGCCGGCGGCCGAACGAAACAGCAGCTCATAGCCGTAGGTGTTGCCACGGCGATCGAAAATCGGCTGTCTGGCAAGATAGTAGTAGAAGTATTCGCTGAAACCGGTGGGCGTGATCATCGATGTCTCTCCCGGTGCGGGTGTTCCCAGGTGGCCTTGGGCCGACGTGCCGCTGTTGCTGGGTGACTTCTGGTACAGTATGCGTCCCCCGCCCGCGAAAGTCAAAAGGAGTTTTTTGTCCTCCGCCCTGGTCCCGGGCGGCCCTCTCCCCCTCTCTGTACTCAGTTCCTTCCGCCTTTCAACCCTGCCCGTGACGCGGTGTCGGCCGGGAAAAGTGTATTGACAACAGGATATGTATATGTATAATTACCGTAAAAGGTGAATGTATATGTACATAGCGAGGGCGTTTATGGAGCTTACGGCAAAACAGCGGCAGTTTTTTGAGTATCTCAGTGAGCGAGTCGACGGCGAGGGGCGGGTGCCGACCCTGCGTCAGGCCGCCGCCGATCTCGGGGTCAGCCATACGGCGGTGGCGCAGCTGATGAACCAGCTGGAGAAGAAGGGAGTGGTGGAGCGCCCCGGCCGCTATGGCCGGGCCATCCGCCTCTGTCCGGATGGCGGCGAGCACCGCCCGGCCCGTCGGGGCCGCGAGCTGCCGATCATCGGTCAGGTCACCGCCGGTCTGCCGATGTATGCCCAGCAGGAGTGGGCGGGAACGGTTGTCGTCGATCCGGCGATCTTTGCCGGCGACAGCCTTTTTTGCCTGCACATCAAAGGGCAATCGATGCGCGATGCCGGGATCCTCGACGGCGATCTGGTGGTCTGCGAGCCGCGCCAGTATGCCGAGAATGGCGAGGTCGTGGCGGTGCTCATCAAGGGCGAGGAGGCGACGGTCAAACGGTTCTTTCTCTACAGCGACCATATTGAGCTGCGGCCGGCCAACGAGGACTTTGCGGTCATGTGCTACCCGTTTAGCGATGTCCTCATTCAGGGCAAGGTGGTCGGGGTGATTCGGGGGAACCATGCTGAGTTCAATGGCAAACGGGACTAGCGGCGGGGCGCCTGGCCGGGTGGAGATCCGTTGCCCGGCAAGCGCTGCCGGACCGGAAAGGGTCTGCCCGGTCTACGTCGGTACCTGCGGCTATTCCTATAGCGAATGGGTGGACAGCGGTTTTTACCCGGAGGGCACCAAGAGTGCGGCGATGCTTGGTCTCTACGGCCGCTGTTTCTCGGTGGTCGAGCTCAACTACACCTGGTACCAGATGGCCCGGGCCGAGGCCCTTGCCCGCATGGTCGAGGGTGCCCCGCCGCACCTGCTCTTTGCCGCCAAACTGACCCGGACCATGACCCATGAGCGCGACGATAACTGGCGCGAGCAGCTGGTTTTGTACCGGCAGGGCATTGCCCCGCTCGGCAAGCGCCTGGTTGCCGTGCTGATTCAGCTGCCGCCGGATTTTGACCGCAGTCTCGCCAACCGCGGCTATCTCGCCGCCCTCCTCGATGGTCTTGAGGGCCTGCCGGTGGCGGTGGAGTTCCGCCATCACTCCTGGGCGGTTGACTCTGTATTTGCCGAGCTTTCCCGGCGGCGGGTGAGTCTGGTGACAGTTGATGCCCCGGACCTGCCGGGGCTCTTTCCGGCCCTTGATGTGGTCACCAACCCGGGTCTTTTTTACGGACGGTTCCACGGCCGCAACCGGGAGGGCTGGCGGTCCGGCAATATGCAGAAAAAATTTAATTACGACTATACCGACAAGGAGCTGCGCACCTGGTGCGCCGGGCATCTGCCGGTCATGGTCGCCCGCGCCGACCGCGGCATCCTGGTCTTTAACAACCACGTCCGGGCCCAGGCGCCGCGCAATGCCGCAAGGCTTGCGGCGATCCTTGGCGAACTGGGCGACGGAGAAGGGTGATGGGCGGCGGGTTTCGGGCACGGGAGCGGGCCGTCCTCCATTTCAATGTCGCCGATTTCGCCGTCGCCGTCGAGCGGGTGGAGGACTGCCGCCTGCGCCAGAGGCCGCTGCTCATCGCCCCGCTGCAGGCGGCGCGGGCGGTGGTCTACGATATGAGCGAGGAGGCCTACCGGGAGGGGGTGCGCAAGGGCATGCCGCTTCGCCAGGCGACCAGGATCTGCCGGGGGGCGGCGGTTCTGCCGCCCCGGGCAGGTCTGTATCACAAGGCAATGCAGGCCTTTTACAAGGAGCTGCAGGGCTATTCGCCGCTCATTGAATGTGGCCAGGCCGACGGCCATTTTTTTGCCGATGTCACCGGTACCCACCGGTTGCACGGACCGGCTCCGGACATCGGCTGGCGGGTCCGCCGTCAGGCCCGCGCAGGCCTTGGCGTCAATCCCATCTGGACGCTTGGCACCAGCAAACTGGTGGCAAAGGTTGCTTCGCGGCTGGTGAAACCGGTCGGTGAATATATCGTCAACCCGGGGGAGGAGGCGGCCTTTCTTGCCCCTTTGCCGGTGACGGTCCTGCCCGGCCTGACCGGCCGGGAGCTTGAACAGCTGCGAGATTTTCGCCTGGCCACCATCGGCTCCCTGGCCGGACTTTCCCGGCAGCAGCTCATGGTGCCCTTCGGCAGCCGCTGCGATTATCTCCACGATATCAGCCGCGGCATCGACGACACCGTTATCTGCCGGCCGAACGTGGCCAGCCAGACCATCGACTTCGAGCATACCTTTGCCGGTGACAGCAACGATCAGGAGGAGGTGGAAGGGGTTGTCGCCGCTCTGGTGGGCCGGGCGGGGAGCAGTTTGCGGGGCAGGCGGCAGGTGACCCGCCGGGTGGGCATCTGGCTGCGCTACTCGGACGGCGGCCATGTCATCCGCCAAGCTCCCTGCCGGGGCGGCACCGCCGGAGATTTTCATCTCCAGAAACTGGCCATGGACGCCCTGCACCGGGCCTGGACGCGGCGGACGAGGATTCGCAGCTGCCGCCTGGTCTGCGACCGCCTGCAGCGCCAGTCGCCTCAACTCCTCCTCTTTTCCGAACCGGAGGGCCGGGAGCTTCGGGAAAAGAGGGTGCTGGCGGCCATGGACGCGCTGCGCGGCCGTTTCGGTCATGCGGTCATCGGCGCCGGGAAGCAGAGTTTGGGGGATGTGGTAGGGTGCGTTTGACGCACCATATCCTCCTTATTTCTCAGGATACCGATAATGTTTCCGCTGCGTGTCAGGTCGTATTATTCCCTCCTGCAGGGCACCGCCTCGCCGCAGGCCCTGTGCCGCCGGGCAAAAGAGCTGGGCTACCAGGGCCTTGCCCTCACTGACCGTGATAATCTCTATGGGCTCTGGGATTTCTTGAAGGCTTGCCATCGCCAGGGACTGCGACCGATTGTCGGCGCCGAGGTCTCCGAACCGGGGACGGGCCTGGTGGTGGTCTGCCTGGTACAGTCCCCGGAGGGCTACGCCAACCTGTGCCGGCTGCTGACCAGGCGGCACATGGCCAAGACCTTCACTCTGGCGGTTGATCTGCCACCCCTTGCCGCAGGTCTCCTCCTTCTCTGCCGCGATGTCGGGTTGCTTGCAGGCTTTAAGAGCCAGGGCCTTGCCGCCGTCGCCGATCTCGGTCCCCGGGCAGGTGCCGCCGCCCGCGCACTGCGAACCTTTGCCCGGCAAAACGACCTCCCGGCGGTCATCACCCCGGACAGCGATCTGGGCGATGACCGCGACCGCCAGCTTTTCTGCCTGCTGCATGCGATCCGCACCGGCAGCACCATCAGTCGGAGCATGCAGCAGAAGACCAGCGACACTATCCACTCTCTCCTCGGTCCCGGGGACTATCAAGAAAAACTGGCGATCTGGCCGGAGGCGATTGCCGCCACCGACGACCTGGCCGCCACCTGCACCTTTACCGGTCCGGATTTCGGTATCGTTATGCCGCCGTGGCGCGGTGGCGACGGCCGGAATGCCGCGGCAGTGCTGCGGGAAAAGGCCTATCTCGGGGCCCGGCGCCGCTACGGCGACGACCTCGGCGAGCCGGTCGTCGAACGTCTGGAGCACGAGTTGCGAGTCATCGACACCATGGGCTTTTCCACCTATTTCCTGGTGGTCCGCGACATCGTCCATCGCAAGGGGCCGGATGGCAAACGGCAAAAACGGCGGATCTGCGGCCGCGGATCGGGGGCTGCCTCGCTGGTCGCCTATTGCCTTGATATCACCAATGTCTGTCCGATCAAGTACAATCTCTACTTCGAGCGCTTTCTCAACCCCGGCCGCACTGATCCGCCGGACATCGACATCGATTTTTCCTGGGACGAGCGGGACGCAGTACTCCGCGATGTCCTTGGCGATTTTCAGGGATACGCCGCCATGGTCTCTAACCATGTGTTCTTTCAGCCGCGCATGGCCATTCGCGAAACCGCCAAGGCCTTCGGCCTGCCGGGCTTTGAGATCTCCCAACTGACCAAACGCATCCCCTGGCTGCACAGCGGCGGTGGTACCCTGGCAGAAAGCCTCGCCGGCCTGCCGGTGTTCCGCGACCAGGATCTGTCGCCGCCCTGGCCGGAGATCCTCGCCCTTGCCGAAAAGCTCATCGGCCTGCCGCGCTATCTGTCGGTGCATCCGGGCGGAGTCGTCATCACCCCGCGGCCGATCAGCGAGTATGTGCCGGTTGAACGGGCGACCAAAGGGGTGCCGATCATCCAGTGGGAAAAGGACGGCGCCGAGGAGGCAGGTCTTGTCAAGATCGATCTCCTCGGCAACCGCAGCCTCGGGGTGATCCGCGACTGCATCGCGGCAGTGCACGCCGGCGGCGGCCATGTCGACGAGATCACCTGGCAGCCGGAAGACGATCCGGCAACAAAGCTGGCGGTGGCCGCCGGGGCGACCATGGGCTGCTTTTATATAGAGAGTCCTGCCATGCGGCTTCTGGAGAAAAAGGCCGGAACCGGCGACTTCGAGCAGCTGGTCATCCAGTCGTCGATCATCCGTCCGGCGGCCAACGAGTTCGTCCGCGAGTATGTCCGGCGCCTGCACGGCGGCGCCTGGCAGCCCTTTTGCCCGGAGCAGGGTGACGTCCTCGACGAGACCTTCGGCCTGATGGTCTATCAGGAGGACGTGGCGAAGGTGGCGGTGGCCCTGGCCGGATTCAGCCATGTCGACGGCGACGGCCTGCGCAAGGCCATGGCCAAAAAGGATAAGGCGGTAAAACTCGCCAATTACAAGGCGATGTTTTTTGCCGGTTGCGCCGACCGCGGTGTGGCGCCAGAGGCGGTGGCCGATATGTGGCGGATGATCGAGAGCTTTGATGGCTATTCCTTCTGCAAACCCCACTCCGCCTCCTACGCCCGGGTGTCCTTTCAGGCGGCCTATCTGAAGCGGCACTATCCGGCGGAGTTCATGGCGGCGGTGATCTCCAACCAGGGTGGCTATTATTCGACCTTTGCCTATGTCTCCGAAGCGAAAAGGCTGGGTCTGCAGATCCTTCCCCCGGATGTGCAGAGAAGCCTTGTTGCCTGGACCGGCAAGGGCCGGCAGATGCGGGTCGGGCTGCAGAACGTGCACGGGCTGTCCGCGGGCTTTCTTGAAAGGCTGCTGGCGGCTCGGGAGAAGGGGCGGTTCGAGGATGTCGGCGATTTTTTTCAGCGCACCAGGCCGGCCGAAAATGAGGCTGCCGCCCTCATCCATGCCGGGGCACTGGATGGCCTTGCACCGGGGAGCAACCGTACGGTTCTTCTCTGGCAATGGGCAAGTTTTCAACGGGCCACCCAGGACAAGGGCTGCCTTTCGCTCTTTGCTGTCCGTCTTCCGCCACCGCCGCCCCTGCCGCCTCCGGACGCCCTGGCTAAGGCGCGCCGGGAGTTTGCCGCCCTCGGCTTTCTCTGCGAGGGTCATCCCTTGCGATTTCTCAAGATGCCGGCGAGGGGCTGCACGAAGGTTGAGGACCTGCCCCACCAAGTGGGAAGGCGGGTGTCCCTCGCTGCCTGGCTGCTCACCGGCAAGATGGTATCGACGAAGACCGGCGAGGTCATGGAGTTTCTCACCTTCGAGGACGAGACCGGCCAGGTGGAAACAACGTTTTTTCCGGAGACCTACCGGACCTATGCCCATCTGCTGCGCAGCGGCCGCGGCTATATCCTGGCGGGACTGGTCGAGGAGGACTATGGCGCTCTGACCTTTACCGTCGAGCAGGTGACCGCCATGCGTCAGTGAAATAGTGTTTGAAAATGTTGCAAAGTAGCGTATAAGGACAGAGGGACTAGGGAGTTGTTTCCTGACAAAATATATAGTGATAACATGACAAAAACAAAGCGTATTCTTGTTATAGATGACGAGGCTACGGCCCTGGATTTGTTGAGAAGGATTCTCGAAAGTGAGGGTTATGAGGTCCTTCTGGCAGGCAATGGCGCCGAGGGGATCAGGCTCTTTCGCAGCCAGCCCTGCGATCTGGTCATAACCGATATGGTTATGCCGGTAAAAGACGGATTGCAGACCATTCTCGAACTGCGCAAAGAAGCGCCTGAGCTGCCGTTTATTGCCATATCGGGGGGAGGGACTATATCCAAGGAACGGTATCTCACCGTTGCCGGATATCTGGATAAAGTCGTCACCATCGCCAAGCCTTTTGCCGTTGACGTTATTCTCGCCGCGGTGGCGGAGCTTCTTCTCCAAGATAATCCCCCGGCGGACGACACGAACGTTGTTTGAAAATGCTTCGTCAAAGAAGAAGGGAGTAGGAGCGTAACAGGAAAAATTGGCCGTGCCAAAGGTCGTCGGGCGGCCCTCATAACCACAGAGGTGGACAATGAATGCGGTGGCAAAAGTCGGGATGACCCTCAACTATGTGATCGATTCCAGCTGTTCGAAATACCGGGACACACCGGCAATCGGCATGGCCATGGAAACGCCGCTCACCTACGGCGAGTTCCACGACCGGATCATCGCCCTTGCCGCCAGGTTTCTCCGGGAAGGGGTGAAAAAGGACGACCGCATCGCCATCCTCGCCGAGAACTCTCACAACTGGGCGATCGCCTACATGGCCACTGCCCGTTTGGGCGCCGTTGCCGTACCCATTCTCCCTGATCTGCCGGAAAGCGATGTCCACCATATTCTGGGTGAGATGCAGGTCAAGGTCATTTTTACCACCCAGAAGCAGATCGAAAAACTCTATGAACTGCGCCAGGTAATCACCGGGCCGGTCATTACCCTTGATGATTATGCCGCCGAGATCGGCGTGCTCCCTGTCATTACCATGTCCGCCTATCTGGAAGAGGCCCTGACGTTTTTGCGGGGCAACCCTGAACGGCCGGTATTTCCGGAGGTCATGGAGGACGATCTGGCGTCCATCCTCTATACCTCGGGGACATCCGGGTATTCCAAGGCGGTCATGCTCAGCCATAAAAATCTCACCGCCAATGCCTATGCGGCGTCCAGCCTGAAAGAGATCCCTCCGGGAGCGGTGTGGCTGTCTATCCTGCCGATGTCGCATACCTACGAATTTACCTGCGGCTTTATTCTGCCCCTGCTGTGCGGCGCCCGTATAGCTTACGCCGGCAAGACGCCGACCCCGGCGATCCTGCAAAAGCTCTGCGAACATGAAAAGCCCTTTGCCATCTTCGCCGTGCCCCTGGTCCTCGAAAAGATCTATAAGAAACGGGTGCTGCCGCAGATAGAAAAGAGCCGACTGCTTGGCATGCTCTGCAAGGTCGGGTTGACGAGAAGGTTGATCTACCGGAAGATCGGCGCGAAATTGTGTGCCTTTTTCGGCGGCAATCTCCAGCTCATGGGGGTCGGCGGGGCGGCGCTCAATCCGGATGTGGAGAAGTTTCTTTATGAGGCGAGATTCCCCTATCTGGTCGGCTACGGGATGACCGAATCGGCACCGCTCATCGCCGGCGGGCCGGCCGGCGACAAGACCATCACCATTGGCTCGACCGGCAAGCCCATCCCCGGGGTACAGGTGAAGATCGTCGGGGCCGACGCGGAGTCGGGGATCGGCGAGATCACTGTTTGCGGGGCAAATGTTATGCGCGGTTACTACAACGACGCCGAGGCGACCCAGGCGGTGCTCACCGTTGACGGCTGGCTTTCCACCGGCGACCTCGGGGTCTTTGACGAAAAGGGCAATCTGCATGTTCGCGGTCGCTCGAAAAACGTCATTGTCCTGGCAAGCGGCGAGAACGTCTACCCGGAGGCCATCGAGCACAAAATCAACACCTTCAACTGGGTCGTTGAAAGCCTGGTGCTTGAGAATAACGGCCAGGTCGAGGCCTGGGTCTATCCCGATTATGAGTTCATCGACGAGCAGACCGCGGGCGGTTCCCGCATCGACCGAAGGTCGTATATAGAAAGCCTCCTGGAAAACACGCGGATCGAATTAAACGAGCAGCTTCCCAAATCATCGCGGCTGTCGAAGGTCTTTGAACGCCGCGAACCCTTCATCAAAACCGCCACCCATAAGATCAAGCGGTATCTCTACCATGGCACCGCCATGGTCGGCTAAGAGACTGCGGACTTGCCGGACCGGGTGCTTTTACGGTCCGGCCCTCCTTCACCAGCCACATCAACCAGCGGCCGCCGTCTTCATAGAGACCGGGACGGCGCCCCAAGAACTGTGTGCACCATGATACACAAGAAGACTATCTGTCCGCTCGATTGTCCCGACAGCTGCGCCATGATTGCCACCGTTGTCGACGGGCGGGTCACCAGCCTTAAGGGCGATGCCCGGCATCCCTATACCAGGGGCTTCATCTGCCGGAAGATGCGCCGTTATCCGGAGCGTCTCTACGGATCCGACCGTGTCCTGTATCCCCAGCTGCGGGTCGGTGCTAAGGGGCAGGGAAGGTTTAAGCGAATTGCTTGGGACGAGGCCCTCGACCTCATGGCCGATCGCCTTGCTGACATCCGCGCACGCTATGGCGGTGAGGCGATCCTTCCCTACTCCTACGCCGGCAACATGGGCGCGGTGAACCGCTTTGCCGGATATCCCCTGTTTCACCGGCTGGGCGCCTCGCAGCTCGATCAGACCATCTGCTCGGCGGCGGCAAGTGCCGGATGGTCACGGCAGCTGGGCAATACCCCGGGGTGTCCGCCGGAGAACGCCGCCGATGCCGAGCTTATTGTCGCCTGGGGCATCGATATTAAAGTCACCAACAGCCATTTCTGGCCCTATGTCGCCGCCGCCCGGAAAAAGGGCGGGAAGCTCCTGGTCATCGACCCCTGCCGCAACGACACGGCGCGGGCGGCGGACAGCCATCTGGCGGTGCTGCCCGGCGGCGACCTTGCCCTGGCCCTGGGGGTGCTGAAGGCCCTCGTCGACGGCGATCTCCTCGACCGGAGGTATATTGAGGAAGAGACGGAAGGTTTTGCATCCCTTGAGGAGGAGTTGCGCCGCCAGGACTGGTCCGAGCTGACCCGGGAAAGCGGCCTGTCGCGCCAGGCCATGGAGGACCTGGCCAGACTTCTCGCCCGGTCACCCAGAACCTTTCTGCGCATCGGCATCGGCCTGTCCCGCAACAGCAGGGGCGGCATGGCGGTGCGGGCGATAACCGCCCTTGCAGGGGCCCTTGGCCTCTTTGGCGGTGGCACCGGCCGGGGTGTCTTTATGACCAGTGGCGCCTTTCGTGGCGACAAGGCAAGGTTGACTTGGCCGTCCCTGGCTCCTGCTGCCACCAGAACGGTGAATATGATTGACCTCGGCCATGCCCTCACCGCCCTGCAACCGCCGGTTCGCGCCCTGTTCGTCTACAATGCCAATCCGCTTGGCGCAAGCCCCGATTCCGCCATGGTTCGCCGGGGTCTTGCGCGGGTGGACCTGTTCACGGTCGTTCATGAACAGGTGCTGACGCCGACGGCGCGGTACGCCGACCTCCTGTTGCCGGCGACAACCTTTCTTGAAAACCATGATGTCTATACGGCATACGGCCATTTTTACCTCGGACTGGCGCAGCCGGTGATCGAGCCGTATGCCGAGGCAAGGAGTAATTTCCAACTGTTCCAAGAGCTTGCCCTGAGGATGGGCTTTACCGACCAGCCCTTTTACCAGAGCTGTACTGAAAGGATCGCCGACTATCTGCGCGGTATGGAGGGCATCCCCGAGGGCTGTACTCTCTCCGAGATCCTTAACGGCCGCCTGGTGCATTCGAGTAACAGCTGCCGGGACGGGCGGGTGCTTGTCAATGGTTGCGGCAGGTTCTCCTTTGCTGCAGGGCTGGAAGGAGGGGAATCGGATGTGCCGCGGCTCACCCCAATGGGCGAGTTCGCCGACCTCGAACTCCTTGCCCGGTTTCCCTTTCGTCTCATTACCCCACCACATCCCGACCTGCTCAACACCACTTTTGGCGAGAGGTATCCGGGACGGAAGGGCGAGCTGCAGATCCACCCCGATGACGCGGCGCGCTGCGAGGTCGCTGACGGTGAGGAAGTCACTCTCTACAACCGCCGCGGCCGGGTGACGAGGATCGCCCGGATAACCGGCGACACCCGCAAGGGTGTGCTTGTCGCCCCGGGGCTGTTCTGGCCGGTGGACGGCTCGGGTTCTACGATTAATGATCTCACCTCGCAAAGGCACACCGATATCGGTGGCGGGGGGACATTTCATGAGACCCTGGTAGCCATTGACTCTGGGACCCATGCTGGAGACCCTATGGCAAAAACAGGCTGTTGACGCTTTTGATAATCGGCAGAATCACCGCCAAGAATACCTGTCAGAGCGAGGATGAAAGGGGCAGAGTAAAATACAATATTGAGGTTTTAATTTACTCTGACCCCAATTAGGTGATACCCCTTCTTGTTCTGGCACGTCTTGCTGTGCACAACAAATGGCAAGGCCTGGTATCGGTGCTGGACTACTTTTAGATGCCTTAGGACGTACGTTGCAAGTTGCCGATATTATCGGGGTGCGCGCACTCGCCGTGCATGCAAAAGACCCTGCGGCAACTGCATTCTACCGGCACTTCGGATTTGTGCCGTCCCCGACAGATGACCGTCACCTTTTTATGCTCATCAAGGATATTCGCGCGGCATCGGACAAATAAGGCCACCCCGAGCCGATTAGACGAAATAATTCATTCTGCCTGATGTTTCGGCATCACAGGACTGCAGAATCTGTTGCTATTCCACCAAAGCCTTCACCCGGCAAATCCTCACTATGACAGCAACAGGCTGTTGACGTTTTTGATGATCGGCAGGATCACCGCCGACAGAACTCCGGTCAGGGCGAGGATGATGACAAGGATAAAGCCGTAGCGTTCGAGCTGGCGGAAAGGTCCGGCCAGGTGGTCGGGGAGAAGCCCTGCGAGAATTTTGCCGCCGTCAAGCGGTGGGATGGGCAGGATGTTGAAAATCGCCAGCACCAGGTTGATCCATACACTGGCAATGAGCATGGCGATTAAAGGCCGGAAAACCGCCTCCGCCAAGGGGGAAGCGGGGAGGAAGGCGCCAAGCAGCCAAAGGGCCTTGACCAGGATGGCGCTGATCACCGCCAGACCGAGATTGGTGGCGGGTCCGGCCAGGGCCACCCAGAGCATATCTTGCTTGGGGTTACGAAAATAGCCGGGGTTGACCGGAACCGGTTTGGCCCAGCCGAACTTGATAAAGAAAAAGGCGATGGTGCCGATCGGATCGAGGTGCTTGAGTGGGTTGAGGGTAAGGCGGCCGGCGAGGCGCGCGGTTGGGTCGCCGAGGTGGTTGGCAACCAGGCCGTGGGCAAGCTCATGCAGGGTGAGGGCAAAGAGCAGCGGCGGGCCGAGGATGATCAGTTCTGTGAGGAATTTGTCCATGGGGGGGCATCAGTTGGAGAAATGAGCAACTTCTGTCGGTTGAGCTACAACGATAAGCATCGCCCCGGGGCGATCAAGTTGTGCCCAGGGGAAAATACCGGTGGATGAGTGTTACCTCTTCCTCTTTGTCGCTGACCAGGTTGTCGAGGCGGGCGTTTTTCAGGTAGGTGAGGATTTTCTTGAATTGCGGTCCGGGCCGGTATCCCATGCGGATCAGGTCATTGCCGGTGGTCGTCGGTTCAATCTGCTGAAGGTTTGTGACATAGAGGGAAATGGCCTTTTTCACGTGATTTTTCCTGGCGATGGCCATGATATACAGCAGGCCTTCGATCTTGATTTCCTCCAGCAGTACAACGATCCGGCTGTTTTTTAGATGCGATTCCCGGGCCAGTTGGTTGGCGGCATTGTCGGCAAGGTCCTTCTGGTCGAGCAGGAATTCAGTGATCTTGGCGGTTTCCTCGAATCTCCGGCAAAAGTCGGCTAATTCCTCCTGGCCGGACCTAGACATAATCGCCAGGAGGTAGACCATCCAGTTTTGGCAGGAATCATTGAGATACAGCAACCTGTACCAGGAGATCGCCAGCTGGGCCTGGACCAGGACATGCATGAAGCGCCGGTCGATTTTATAATGGGGCTTGAGGTTTGGCCAAAGAAACTGGAAAAGATCGAATTCGGCAAGGCGCTGGATTGCCGGCAGCGGGTTCTCCTCGGAGAGGATATATTTCAGCTCGGCGAGGAAACGGGAGTCATTGGCCTTGCCGAACAGCTTCATGTTGACGGCATTGACGATCAGCCGCTTGGTGTGCGGGGCTATCTCAAACTCCATGCGTTTCTCAAAGCGCACAGCCCGGAAGATTCGGCTGGGATCCTCAACAAAGCTAAGGTTATGCATGACCTTGATGGTCTTTTGCTTGAGATCGTTCTGGCTGTTGAAGAAATCGATCAGGGTGCCGAAATGTTCCGGGTTGAGATGGATGGCCATGGCGTTGATGGTGAAATCGCGGCGCGATAGATCGAGCTTGATCGATGACAGCTCAACCGTCGGCATGGCCGCCGGATATTCATAGTATTCAAGGCGGGCCGTGGCGATATCGATCTTAAAGCCACTGGGCATGAGCACCATGGCGGTCTTGAAGCGCTCGTGGGTGCGGAACCTGCCCCCCAGGTGCTGGGCCAGGGCCTTGGCAAAATCAATACCGTCCCCCTCGACTACGACATCAAGATCGAGGTTGGCCTTTTTCAGTAGCAGGTCACGGACAAAGCCGCCGACGGCGAAGGCGTTGAAGCCCTGTTTCTTGGCAACCTCGCCGATGGCCTGGAGAAGTTGCACGATATCGCGACTCAGGCATTCGACCAGCAGGGCGCTGAGGTTGCGCATCCTGGCAAGCGATGGGTGTTCCGCTTCCTGCAGCAGATCCGTGGGCAGGTGGGCCGGGTCGTTGACCAGGCGGTTAAGAAGGTCGGTCCGGGTTATTACCCCCATCAGTTCCTGCTTCTCGACAATGGGGATAAGGCGCTGGCGATTGTCGATGATCAATTCCTGGATGTCGGCAAGGGTTGCATGCAGCGGCAGGGTCTTTACCTCGGTGGTCATATATTCGCTGATCGGCCGATTGCTCAGGTTGTGGTGCGCCGCCTTCTCAAGAACCCGCCGGGTGATGATGCCGAGGATCGCCGGAAGGGGATTCTTGGCTGTGCGAATGTCTTCCCGGACCGGCGCGGCGGTGATGTTGTAGCGGGTAAGCAGGGCCTTGGCCTCGGTAATGGTGGCTTCGGGGAGAAGGGTAATAGCCGGTGTTGACATCATCTCGCTGGCAATGGGCTGCGGGCGAATATGGCGGTGGAGGGTCAGAATGAGCTTTTCTTCCGCCTCAATGAGGTTGACGTCCTTCAAGGTTGCCGAAGCAGCGGTGGCATGGCCACCACCGTCGAGATCGCGGGCGATATTGCCGACGTTGACATCGGCGATCCGGCTTCGGGCAATCAGGTAGATACGGCCGGCCATGGAAATCAGGGCAAAGAGCACATTGAGATTTTCCATGGCCATGAAGCGCCGGACAATCAGGGCGAATTCATCGACATAATGCGGCAGCGAGTGGGTGACGACCACCACCGGGATATCCTGGATGGTGTACTGCTTGGCGCTTTTCATCAGCTCGTGGAGCAGACCGATCTGGGAAGAGGTCAGCTCGTGGGTGAGGAACTGCGCCACCTGGTCGAGTTTGGCGCCTTTTTGCAGGAGCCATGCGGCCGCCATGAGATCTTCGGGGGTCGTGGTCAGATGGGTGAGTGAGCCGGTGTCCTCATAAATTCCCAGGGCAAAGATGGTCGCCTCGGCCGGGGTGACGGTAATCTGCCGTTCCATGAGGATATTGGTGAGGATGGTGGTGGTCGAACCAAAGTCCTCTACCTTCTCGATATCGCCCTTGAGGTCGCCCGGGTTGTACAGGTGATGATCGTAGATGTGCAGAACGATTCCAGGATTGTTCAGGCAGTCGGCGAAGGAACCGATCCTTTCGGAAGAACGGGTATCAACCAGGATGAGGGTGTCGACGGCGTGGAGGTCGATATCCTTAATCTTGTGAAATTCATAATTGTAAACCAGGGTTTGCGCGATGTATTCCCGGACATTGCGTTCCTGCGAGCCGGAAAAGGCCATGAGCGCATCGGGATAGATCTTTTGGGCGGCGATCATCGCTGCCAGGCCGTCGAAGTCGGCGTTCTGGTGGGTGGTTATTACACGCATGGTTGTCGGCTTATTCCCCTTTCGCTAGAATTGCAGTATTCGCCATTGTAGGCGATTTCTTAGGAATTATCTACAATTGCAGTGAAATTTCCCGTTCTTTCTTGGCGGGGAAGAAGGTGGCGCACGGCGGGTGTATATTTCGCTATAACGTATGGGCAGGTTTCGGTTGAGCAGACAGGCTGCACATTTCAGCCTAGCCCCTGGGATGGAACTTTTTGTGGATGCTCTTCAGGCGGTCCTGGTCGATATGGGTATAGATTTGGGTTGTGGCGATGTCGGCATGGCCGAGCATCATCTGTACCGACCGCAGGTCGGCGCCGTGGCTGAGAAGGTGGCTGGCAAAGGAGTGACGGAGCATGTGCGGTGAAATTTCCTTGGTAATGCCCACGGCCAGTGCAGTCTTCCGAACTATCTGCCAAAAGCGCAGACGGGTCATGCAGGTGCCGCGGCGGGTGACAAAGAGATAGTTGCTGCGCTTGTTCTTGAGGATGAGGGGCCGGGCGGTTTGCAGGTAGTCGGTAATCTTATCGCGGGCCTGCTCGCCAAAGGGAATGAGACGCTCCTTATTGCCCTTGCCAAGCACCCGGATAAAACCGGCGCTCAGGTTGCACGCCGACAGCGGCAGACCGACCAGCTCAGAGACCCGCAGCCCGGTGGCATAGAGGATAAAAAACATCGCACTGTCCCGTTTGCCGATGGGGGTCTGGCAATTCGGCGGGGCGAGCAGGCTCATAACCTCGGCCTGCGACAATGCCTTGGGCAGGCTTTTGCCACTGCGCGGCAGGTCGAGGGCGAGGAAGGGATTGTCTTTTGCCAGGCCCTCGCGCACCAAAAAATTAAAAAAAGATTTCAGGGCTGAGATACGTCTGGCATTGGTGCGTTTGGAGATTTTTTGCTGCCCCTGTTCTTCAAGAAAACCGTGGATAAGCGCTAGATCGACATCGCCCAGGTGGGGATGTTTGCCGGTTACAAGAAAGCTAAGGAACAAAAAGACATCGGCGGCGTAGGCCTCAATGCTGTTCTCGGCCAGGCGTCTCTCGGAGATCAGATAATGCAGATACAGCTCGCGAGCTGCCGAGAATTCGTGCGGAAGATCAACAGATTCGCTGGCGCCTCGGTTGGAAACCATGGCCGCTCTTTAGGAATGGGTACTGGCGGGCTGTTTCAAAAGCCCGACCGGGATCGGACTTTTAAAGGGGCAGCCATATTACATCGTTTTCTTGATGCGGTTGAACTTGCGGAGTTTGCGGCGGGCTTCAGCCTGCTTGCGGCGCTTTTTCACGCTTGGTTTCTCGTAGTACTCACGACGCTTCAATTCTCTTTTAATGCCGTCTATCTGCAGCTTTTTTTTCAGCTGGCGGATTGCGTACTCAAGATCCCCTCGGACTTCAACATCGATCATTTGCGACTCCGTTTAACGAATTAATATAATATGTGTAGAAAAATTGAACCCTTATCAAGTTTTCAGGAAATACCTGCAATTCCATGACAACAATCGGATTTATATACTAAAGACGTGGAACACTTGTCAATGGATTTTTCTTGGGAGCTGGGCGAGGGATTGCTCACCTTTTCGTGCAGCCTCTCCCGGCCTGTGTTACATTGGCGTAAGCCACCGAGATTCGTGGGGGCAGCGGTGTGGGGCCGGTTGTTCGGTCATTGTCAGGGGGGATTTTAAAGCTGATCAAGTTTTTTTCTGACGGCAAAATCGTTGGTAACTTTTTCATTAATAGAGATGACCATGCATAGCAAAAAACTGCACGTAGCCTTGGTGGCAGGCGGGACATCAGGGGAGCGAGAGGTTTCCCTCAAGGGCGCCGTCGGCGTTGAAAGGGCCCTCGATCCGGAGAAATTTCTGGTGCGCCGTTATGATCCGGCGACCGATTTAGCGCGGCTGGCGATCGATGCCCCGGAGATCGATTTTGCCTTTATCCTCCTGCACGGTCTGCATGGTGAGGACGGTACCATGCAGGGCTTTCTCGATCTCCTTGACGTGCCCTATCAGGGATCTGGTGTCTTGGGCAGCGCCATTGCCATGGACAAGCATCTGGCTAAGGAACTGTATCGCCTCAGTGGCCTGCCCGTTGCCGACTGGCGTATTGTCTGCACTGATGACAAGGTCGATGGCGCGGAATTGGTCGGCAGTTTTGGCCTGCCCGTGGTCATCAAGCCGGTTCATGAAGGATCGAGTCTTGGTTTGACCCTCGCCAAAACCGAGGAAGAAATGCTCCAGGGGCTTGCCCGCGCCCTGCGCCATGACAGCCAGGTGATGGTCGAGAGATATATCAAAGGCCGGGAGCTCACCGTCGGTGTACTCGGCAACAGCGACCTTGTTGCCCTACCGGTAATTGAGATCGTACCAGGTCCGGGCTATGACTTTTTCGACTATGAAGCCAAGTACCAGCAGGGCGCCACGAGGGAGATCTGCCCGGCGGAGATCAGCGACGAGATAACCGGCCAAGCCCAGCAATACGGCCTGGCTGCCCACCGGGCCCTCCGGTTGCGTGGTTATTCGCGGACCGATATGATTCTTGCGCCGAATGGCCGGTTGTTTCTCCTTGAGACCAATACCATTCCCGGCATGACTGCAACCAGCCTGATGCCCCAGGCGGCGGCCGTGTATGGGTTGCCCTTTCCGCAATTTCTCGAACGGCTTATCGAACTTGGTCTGGAGGGGCGGTCGAAAAAATAGCCGGGGTTCTTTCTGAGTTGTCAGCAGATGATGCGTTCCGGGGCATTAAAGACGTTCAGCCGCTCCGGCTTGGCGTAGGCAATGAGTGTTGCTCCGGCCCGCCGGGCGATGGCCAGGCCGAGGGAAGAGGGGGCGGTCCGCGACATGATGATCGGGATACCGATGCGGGCACACTTCAGCACCATGTCGGAGGTCAGCCGCCCGGTGGTGTAGATGGCCGCCCGCGGAGTGGCACGGCGGAGGAGAATCGATCCGAGGACCTTGTCGACGGCATTGTGCCGGCCGACATCTTCAAAGAAAACCTGGAGCCGGCCGTCCTGCCATAAGCCGCAGCCGTGGACGCAGTGGGTTTGCGGTCCGAGGGGCGAAAATTGCAGGGCCTGGCGGATAAAGCTGGCGATTTCCGGAAAGGTGATGGTGCATTCCTGCAGGGGTTCAAAGGCCCCTTCCAGCATTTCCTTGGAGATCCTGCCGGTGCCGCCGCAGCCGGAGGTGATGATGACCTCTTTGGGCGCTGTGTTGACGACATCGGCATAGACGGAGATCCGGCCTTCCGGACAAACGATGATTTCTTTAATCTCTTCCGGCGTCTTGATATAGCCTTGACCAAAAAGAAAGCCGGCACCGAATTCTTCAAGACCGATAGGCAGAACCATTGAAGAACCGATAGTTTCGTCGTTGAGGGCGATGCTGTACGGGGTTTCAATGGCCAGGCTTTCTTCCTGCATAGTGATACCGTCGGGGCTTATGACGGTTGTCGTTTGGCTGAGAGTGAGTTGCGTGCTCAACGGTGAAGTGGTCATGGTGCTCTTTTTCCGGTAATGGGGATAAACGTGGTGAAGAGGGATGGTCCAGCCTTAGAGGCCATGGATTTTCCGGATACCTCGGGAGGTGTTTGCACCGGCAGTTATAGCAGGTTCAAAGAGGTCGCTCAATAGGTAAATCCACTGCGGGCGGAAGCAAGCCCTTTGTCAGCTTCTGGACACGACCCTTGGCCGGTTTGTAGGTCAATACTGCGGAAATGGCCGCGAGTCCATTCGTTCTTTGTCTTGGTTTTGCCTGCTCCATACCCTGCGGGGCGGAAAAAAATATGGTCTTCAGTGCCGCAATACTATATGAAGAGGAAGGTTGAGGATGCTTCTAAACAGACTCGCAACAGACAACGTTCTATCTTGCCAATGATTGCATACAACAGCACACTCAGAGGATCAATCGCCGATCATGGGCCTTTTGCCCTGGATTGTCGGCCGACCGGGGGCAGAGATGACGGCTAGGTGTCTTTTGGCCCTTTTGGCTCTTTGTCTTTCCTGGTGTCAGTCCTCGCCCGCGGCGGCCGAGGGATCCCGTCCACTGGTGCTCGGCCAGTCTGCTGTTCTCAGTGGCCCGGCGCAAAATCTTGGTTTAGAGATGCGGGCAGGACTCCTTGCGGCATTTTCCCTGATCAACGACAGTGGCGGGATCAAAGGACGGGAGGTGGTGTTGCTCAGCCGGGACGACGGCTACGAACCGGATAAGGCGGTCAGAAACACCAAAGAGCTGATTTCCGACGATATGGTCTTCGCCCTGATAGGGGCGGTCGGTACGCCAACCGCCAAAGCGGTGGTGCCCATCGTCAACGAGGCGCAGATCCCTTTTTTCGGCCCCTTTACCGGCGCGGAGATTCTCCGTTCCCCCTTTCAGCCGTATATCATCAATGTCCGGGCGAGTTACTACGAGGAACTGGAACGGCTGGCTTCCTACCTGGTCGACGGCAAGAAGATCCGCCGTATCGCCTGCTTTTACCAAAACGACAGCTACGGCTATGACGGCTTGCGCGGCATCGAGATCGCCCTGGCAAAACGGGGTATGAAGCTGGTGTCGCAGGGCAGTTATGAAAGGAATACGGTTGCCGTCATGGGTGCCCTGCAGGACATCTACGAGGCCAAGCCGGAGGTCGTGGTGCTTGTCGGTGCCTACGCCGCTTGTGCCGAATTTATCAAACTCAGCAAAAACAAGGTCGGCGGCAATGTCCTGTTCTGCAATATTTCCTTTGTCGGCACCGAGAGTCTGAAGGAGGTGCTGGGTGGCTATGGCCGGGACGTTATCGTCTCCCAGGTTGTTCCCTATCCCCATGAAATGGACATTGCACTGACCAGGGAATATAAGCGGGCCATGAGCAAGTATCAACACGACTCGCCCTTAACCTTTGTCTCCTTGGAGGGATATATCGTCGGTAAACTGTTCGGGGAGATCGCCCGGGCGGTGGAAGGTGAACTGACCCGGGAAAAATTTATCACGACCATGGAGTCGGTGGGCAGATTCGACCTTGGTGGTCTGGTCCTCCAGTTTGGCCCGAAGGATCACCAGGGCATGGATGCAGTGTATCTGACCAGGATTTATCCGGTAGTACGCAAGCTTCAGGATGGGGAATGAACTTCAAAGTTGTTTTTAATGAATAATCAGACACATGTTTAAAAAGATCACCCTTTCCTCGGCGCCCTTTTATGCGTCGCTTGTGGTAATTACCTCACTTGCCACCTTTATCGGCAGTTTTTGGGCCGTCAATGAGTATCAGGCCTATAAGGAAAGTGTTGAAGTCATAAAATCCAATTATAAACATCAATACGAAAGCCGGCTCAAGGAGGAGCTTGGCAAGGTGGTTGAACTGATCAGCCATCTGCAGATGCAAAACAATTTGCGGGTTGAGCATGATCTCCGGGAGCGGGTTCAGGCGGCCTACACCATTGCTTCCCATAATTATCGTCTCTATAAAGATGACAAGAGCCCGGACGAATTGCGTTCTATGGTCATTGAGTTATTGCGGCCGATGCGCTGGAATAACGGTCGAGGCTATTATTTTCTCGGCAGGGTCAATGAAGGGGTAATTGATCTCTTCGCCGATGAGCCTTTTTTTGAAGGGAAGACGGCGGCCGAATTCCAGGCCTTGATCGGCCAGGACGTGGTTGGCAATATTACCTCTGTCGTACGGGACAAGGAGGCCGGATTGGTTCGCTATAACCTGACCAAACCACTGTTTACCACAGAACAGCTGTCAAAGATTGCTTTTGTTAAGTATTTTCAGCCTCTTGATTGGTTTATTGGGGCTGGTATCTACAGCAATGACCTGGAAGAAAATCTGCAGCGTGAGGTTCTTGGGCGGATTCAGAACATTCGGTTCGGCGCCGACGGCGAGGTCTTTTGTCTACGGGCCGATGGCACCATAATCAGTAATCAGGACGAGCGGCTCATCGGCCGCTCGGTGCGAGACCTTGTCGACCATAACGGCCTGGAATACGGCATGGCCTTTCTTGAGGCCGGATTGAAGAAAAAGCAAGCCGAATACGTTCATTATGCGGTGGCTGATAGTGTGCAGGGCGTCGTGCATCAAAAGCTTGCTTATGTTACCGGCTATGAAAATTGGGGTTGGGTCGTTGGCACATCGATGTTCATGGACAGCATGGAGCAGGCGATAGCCTATGAAACCGAGACCTATCAGAGAATTGCCTTTAAGAATGTCCTGACCTTTATTGTCCTTTTTGCCATCGCTGTGGTCTTTCTTTTGGCGAGCACCTTTTATTACTCCCTAAAAATCAAACAGGGCATCAGCCTGTTCACCAATTTTTTTCAGAAAGCCGCCGATTCAAATGTCAAAATCAGCAAGAAAAACCTCACGTTCCGAGAGTTTGAGGACCTTGGCCGCTTGGCCAATAGGATGGTGGAGTATCGCATCAACAATGAAATGCTTCTGCACCGTGACGAGCTGCGCCTCGATTCCCTGCTGAAATTGGGGATGATGGACAAGCAGTCCTTGCAGGATAAATACCGGTTTATTTTGCAACGAATTGCCCAGATTACCAGAAGCCGGGAGGGTTATCTGGCCGTGGTCAATCCGGACCAGACCCACATCACACTCTGTGCCCGCCTCGTTTCCGATGAGGGAGGCTACAAGCTTGTCGAGGTTCCCGAAGTTTCCACCCCTGTTCATCAAAGTGGTTTTCCCGGACAGGCAGTTGTCGGCAAGACGGCGCTCGTCGAAAACGATTTTCCAGAGGAAATGAAGGAGAATACCTATCCGTACCGGGTTGACATTAAACGGCATCTTGATGTGCCCATTTACAATGATGGAGTAATCGTGATGGTCGCCGGGGTCTGCAATAACCGCGAGAATTATGACAACGCAGATATCCGCCAAGTCACCCTGCTTCTTGAGGGCTTATGGATGCACTGTCAGAAAAAATCCGCAGAGGAAGAACTTGCCCGTCTGGAGCGGCAAATTATCGCCGTCAGCGAGGAGGAGCGAAGCAAAATTGGCCGCGACCTCCACGACGATCTCGGTTCCCATCTCACCGGTGTTGAGCTTCTCAGTAAGGCACTTCAGCAGAACCTCCGGGAAGAGGCGCCGGAGAGAGCCGAACAGTTGGGGACCATCCGCAGCCTTATTCTCGATGCCATTGAAAAAACCCGTCGCCTGTCACAAGGCCTGTACCCGGTGCATGTCGTCGAGTATGGTTTAGAGGCAGCGATTGAAGAACTGATTGCTGAGGTGAAAAAGATGTTTAAGATACACTTCGATCTGTCTTGGCAAGACGGGGGGAAGGTCCTTGGCAAGAACACCGCCACCCATTTACACTATATCATCCGGGAGGCGGTCTTTAATGCGGCCCGGCATGGAAAACCCAACAATATCGGGGTATATATGCGGCATGACGATTCCGGTTTCTCGGTGAAGATCGTCGATGACGGCAAAGGTTTTGCCGGGACACCAGCGGCAACCGGGATGGGTTTTCATACCATGCAGTACCGGGCCAAGGCCATTGGGGCGACTCTTGTCATAAATTCCGGTGAGAAGAGCGGGACGATAATCTCGGTTTCCGGTGAGGGATTGGAATGAAAGCACGGGTAATAATTGTCGATGATCACCCTATTTTCCGGATGGGTATGGCGGAGTTGCTTAATCAGGAAGACGATTTTATTGTATGCGGCCTGGCTGAAGATATCCCCGGAGCAAGGAAGGTCATTCAGCAACATAATCCGGATCTGGCGATTATTGATATTACTCTCGCCGGCGAAAATGGCCTTGATCTGGTGAAGGAGCTTTCCGGCGATAAAAACGGTCTACCGATTCTGGTGCTTTCCATGCATGACGAACAGGTCTGGGCCGAAAGGGCCATTCGTGCCGGAGCCCGTGGCTATATCATGAAGAGGGAGGCGAGCGAGAAGGTGATCCTTGCCCTGCGGAATATTCTCGGTGGGAAGATTCACGTCAGCAACAGTATCATGGAGCGGTTGCTTGATCGCTTTCAGATGAAGCCGGATGCCTCCACTGCACCAACTGTCGATCTTCTCACCGATCGGGAACTCGAGGTGTTTCGGCTCATCGGCGCCGGGTTGTCCACCAGGGAAATTGCCGAGAGAATGAATCTCGGTGTGAAAACCATCGGTACCTATCGGGACCGGGTCAAACAAAAGCTTGGCATAAAGACAGCTGCCGAGCTCATTCGCCGGGCGGTCCTCTGGACCGAACAGGAGTTTTTTGATTCTGACGATCGTGACGATGTAGGCTGGTAGCTTACACCATTCGTTGGTGCCGGCTTACATAATTAAAGGTGTTCGTCTGATTTTCTTCTGAAGGTAATTCTTATATATTGCCACCTACTCTTAAAGATTCAACAGGTCTGTAAACAATAGACACTTCTTGTGATGGCCGAAGGTTGTTAGCACCTTGAGTCGATAAGCTGTGACTTTGTGGATTCTGAACCCGAAAATGTTGGTGGCAGGGGTGAATTCTCCAACGGTTTGTGTAGTTTCGTTGAGTTTTTACAAGCAATTCTCGCCCACACGTCTGCAAACCCTGTAACGGATTTTTTGTTCTGCGGGGTTTAAAAAGTCGAGGTCAACCTCCTCCCCGGTGGTGGTTTTTTCCCTGATCAAGGAAAAGCCAATTTTCCACCGGGGGCTGTCCTCAAGTTTACCGGAAAGTGGATTCCCCCTGTCACCAACGCCTCTGATCATGCCCGAGCCATTGCCGGGCAACATATGGGGGCTGCCGATTGTCCGTACTCCTCCCATTCTCTTTGTGAAGGTAATGTTTTTTCAGTGATTACTGCTCGTGCCGGTGGACTCCTGCGCCTGGAGGGGGCGAGCTACCAGGAATCTCAGGACTATTCTCTGGGCAAGCGAGCCTGGGTATGCTACCGTTGGGGCGGCTGAGCAGCTGAAGGGCAAGGATTGTCTTGTCCATAGGAATCGTTTTGGTGATCTTGCAGGGGAAAATATGGCATCGATTATTACCTTTATTGGTTGGCACGACAGCGGGAAAACCACCCTGGCTACACAGGTTGTTACCGAACTGATAAATCTCGGATACCGGATTGCCGTCATTAAATCGACGAGCGATGAAGGCATTCAATTCGATGCCCCCGGAACTGACACGTACAAACATAAACTGGCCGGGGCGGAAAGTGTCATGCTGGTGGCTCCCGATCAGATGGTGTTGCAAACCAGAAACTGTGATCTGTCGCTCAGAACCCTTGCCCATAGATATTTCCCGGATGTCGATCTGGTGGTTGGCGAAGGTTTTAAGACGGCGAGAAGGGTGCCGAAGATAGAGGTGTTCAAAGACCTTGATCAAAAACTTCGCGAGGAGGTGCATGGTGTGGTGGCCGTGGCAACTGATCTTGCCGATGTCGCCGGGGAAAACGTTTTCCGATTGGATGCAGCCCGGGATATTGCCTTATTTATTGAAAAAAGATACCTGCGCAGGAAGGGGCGAAACGAGATTACCACCCTCCTGGTCAATGGCGAGAAAATCCCGCTGAAGGATTTTGTTCAGGAGGCCCTTGCCTCAACTATCCACGGTTTTATCAAAACCCTTAAGCTCAACCAGGACATGCGGGAAATCGAGTTGAGGATAAAAATCGAAGAATAAGGCAGTAATGCGGGTTAGCGCCCACAACCCAAGTGCTATTTCCCCTCCAACAACAGAGGGGACGCTGTTTAGTGCCCCCTCGCGGGTATAAGTGCCTTGGTGGTGTCTTGTGGCACCCGTATTCTCCCAAACTCATTTTCTTAAGGGTAAGACACTAAAAACGGGTTTGAAAATAGGGTTCGAGAACTGGCGGGAGCCGAACAGAACCGTCCTCCTGCTGGTAGTTTTCGAGAATTGCCAGCAAGGTGCGACCGACTGCCAGGCCGGAGCCATTCAAGGTATGCACCAATTTGCTCTTTTTCTGTCCCTCCGGGCGATAGCGGATGCCGCCGCGTCGTGCTTGAAAATCGAGGAAATTGGAGCAGGACGAGATCTCCCGGTAGGTGTTTTGTCCTGGCAGCCAGACCTCGATGTCGTAGGTTTTGGTGGCGGAAAAACCGAGATCACCGGTGCACAGCGCAACAACCCGGTAGTGGAGGCCGAGGAGTTGCAGGACGGCTTCTGCATCGGCAAGCAGGCTCTCAAGCTCCCGGTCGGATGTCTCAGGTGTGGTAAATTTCACCAGCTCGACTTTGTCGAATTGGTGCTGTCTGATAAGTCCACGGGTGTCTCGGCCATGACTTCCCGCCTCCGACCGGAAACATGGGGTGTAGGCGGTGTACTTGATTGGCAGGTCCCCTTCGTTCAGGGTTTCGTCACGATGGATGTTGGTTACCGGCACCTCGGCGGTGGGGATGAGAAAGAGATCCCATCCCTCTATCTTGAAAAGATCTTCAGTAAATTTGGGAAGTTGCCCTGTAGCCGTCATGGTCGGAGTATTGACCATAAAGGGCGGAAGAATCTCGGTATAGCCGTGCCTCTGGGTGTGCAGGTCAAGCATGAAATTGATGAGCGCCCGTTCCAGCCGGGAGGCGAAACCCTTTAGCAGGGCGAAACGGGCACCGGAGAGTTTGGCTGCTCGTTCGAAGTCGATGATGTTCAATGCCTCGCCGAGCTCCCAGTGGGCTTTTGGGACAAAGGTAAAGGCTGGTTTTTCGCCCCATTGTCTGACCTCAAGATTGTCGGCATCGCTGTTTCCGGTGGGGACACTGTCGTGGCAGAGGTTGGGGATGTTCATGACGATTTTTTGCAAACTTTCCTCAACCTCGGCGAGGGTGCCGTCAAGTTCCTTGATCCTCTGGTTGGTGTCGCGCATTTCGAGAATCAACGGCTCGGCGCTCTGCTGAATCTCGGCTGATCCCTTTTTGAGCTTGGCGATTTTCTCGGAGACTGTATTGCGGGTGTTTTTCAACCCTTCCACCTCGGCGAGAATAGTCAGGCGCCTTTTATCGATGGCTGCAAATTCGTCGAGGAGGGTTGGCGCCATACCCCGGCGGAGGGATTTCTCTTTTACCAGATCAAGGTTTTCGCGAATAAATCGTAATTCCAGCATAGTATTTTATCTGTTTGATTTGAGTGGTTAAAAACGTCTGTGTATTGTTTAGCATGGCTGATTGGGGAAAGCAACTTCTATCAAATTGCATTTTTGTCATGCTTCTGCTACCTTGTGCGGCAGATTTGGCTGGACGTCAGCTCATCCACAAATTGATGCGGCTTACGGATCTTAAGGGAAGGGCTTTACACACTGCCGCATGGCGAGCATTGTGGCCAGTTCCAGTACGTTGACACCTTTATGCGCAATTACTCAAAATGGCGGTCTGCCCGTCAGCAGTCCAGCACAGAATTTTTCATATGAGCGACCGTCCGCCAATTGTTGTCTTTTTGCTTGAACTACGAAAGTCCATCCGTAATCTGGTGCTGTTTCTCGCCCTGACCACCCTGACGATTTTTCTCCTGGCACCTCACCTGCTGCAGTTTGTGCAGCATCACCTGGATACCAAACTCTATTTTTTCACCGTCGCCGGGCCCTTTATCGCCCATGTTACGCTGGCCTTCTTTGCCGCCCTGTTTTTTCTTATGCCCTGGTTTTCCATAGTCGTCTGGCGTGCCTTGGGGAAACCATTTCATGTTACCGGCGGACACCTGTTCTTCTTTATTTTTTTTACATGCTTGCTGTTTTATTGCGGGGCGACATTCTGCTATTTTATCACCCTGCCGTTTGGAATCAAGTTTCTCCTTGGTTTTAGTTCGGAGGAGTTGAAGCCGGTGATTTCCGTCAGCCAGTTTGTCAATTTTTTTACGATCTTTATCTTTGCCTTCGGCGCGATCTTTGAATTACCTATCTTTATGGTGTTTCTCTCTAAGGTGGGTATCTTCAAAAGGAGCTTCTATGAAAGAAATCGTCGCTATGCCCTTCTGATAATTGCCCTTCTGTCCGCGATCCTGACTCCTACTCCGGATATCGTCAATATGGCGTTTATGGGTGGTCCTCTGTACCTCTTGTATGAGTCGGGGATTGTTGTCCTTTGGGTCTTAGGGATCGGTAAGGACTAAGTGGGGTTAGAATTCGTGTAATGGCAAGCCGGCGGCCCGGAGCAGGGCTGCAGTAACGCCGATCTTGCCTGTTACCGCGCAGGAGGGGCTGCGCGCCTTGAGAAATACCGCCTGGACATTTTGCATGCGGGCAAGGTGCAGCACCTGTTCGGAGCCGTGGATGAATTGCCGGGTGATATCGTCGCCTGATTTTGTAATAACCCTGGCTGTTCCTGCCAGGACATCAGCGCCGTCGCCGCCGATGATGTCGGCAGCCTCCCGCGGGGTTGGCAGGCCGCCAAGCTGCTCTGGACAGACCGGGATCCAGTGGGCGTTTTTGAGTTCGGCTATACAGTTTTGATTTTCTTTGATTTTCCCGTCATAACGGGTACAAAGACCGACAAGGCAGGCGCTGACCAGGTAAGTGGGGACTGTGTTTGGCATGGTCAATAAAGGGTATTTATGTCGTTTCAAAGGAAAAAACCAAAGCCTAAGCAAAAACTTTCTCCTCTGCAGGAGAAACGTTATTATAAAATTGCAATCTGCCTTGTGGTTTTGGCCTTGTTGTGGGTTGTGTTTTCGCCCGGATCAGGAGTTCTGGCCCTATGGAAAAAGCGTTCCGAACTCAAAACTCTCCAAGAACAAACGGCTCAGCTTGAAGAGGAAAACGCTCGATTGCAACAGGAAATCGATAAGTTGCAGAACGATCCATCCTACCTCGAAGATGTCGCAAGACGAGAGCATAAGCTCCTGAAAAAAAACGAACGGGTCTTTGAATTCGCACCGAAAACCCAGTCTAAGGAAAAATGATTGTTTTAGGGATCACCCTGAGCCCGTGCCTATGAGGCTCAGGAAAAGCCGGATTTGCCACCGCATGCTGATGGTCCAGCCGATGGGAGTGGTGTGCCGGTGCCACGTCTGAAGCTGCCGGCTGAAAGAATTTTATGAACCTTTTCGCTTTGGCATTTGTTGCAGTGCACCGCTTCCGTATTGCTATTTGAAGTGGTCAGGAGTTCGAAGATGTTTCCGCAGGATGAGCAGGAATATTCGTAGATTGGCATTGGAAATTCTCCTTGGTGCAAGAGTTGTTATTTTTAGTGGGCCATGGATTTGGCGGAACCACGTTGTCTATAAATCTGCTTACGATTGTCCGAGAAGATAAGCACATGCCACCTGAAAAACCAGTTGTTGATGGTTGTGACCACAATTTTTTGGCATAGTGCGATAGGTTTGGCCAGGTTAGCCTTAAAGGATTTGTGCCTTGTCGGGTGTTTGGGTTTTGCTCTTGCCTAAAAGAAATGGTATTTTATATCGTTGATCAGGAGGTGAAAACGATGGCTAAACGATTGGCAGCAAGGTTGTCTACCCTTACCCTATGTCTGGGCATTCTGTTGTGGTCGGGTTGCAGCAATTATTTAAAACCCGAAGTGGGGGCGGTGGCCCGCAAAGGAGCTCGCATCGCTCTTGCCGGCGATGTCCCCGCAAAGTCTTGGGAAACGGGTGACTTGATTTTTAAATACTCCCTGGCGCAAAAAGATCAATCCTATACCTTGACTGGGATCCTCACCTTTACCGACAGCCTCACCTATACCTACCCTCAGGTTGCTAATTTTATTTTCTATTTAAGTTTTGTAGACGATGGTGGAAAGGTGGTGGAAACGTTTGATCTCTCACCGATATTAAACACCTTTGGTACGGTTCCGGATAGGATCCCTATTCGTCTTTCCTTTGTTCGGCCCCCCGGTAGCAGTGCTATTGTCTTTTCGTATCAGGGCCGATTCTTTGATAACCAACGCGAGTCGAATGGCTCGTGGGACATTCACTATTTCCCCTTCAACTGATCGACGGAATGGGGCGTGGCAATCAGTGAGTATAGATAAAAGAAATCTCCTTTCTGCGGTTCATGCGCTGCTGCGATATCACCAGGTAACGGGGATTACGAGGTATCCGCGCAACCTTGACTGTGAAGGCTTTCTACGTTTTCAGCCGGTTTCCCTTGTACATCCGCAGCCATATAATAAAACGGAAAAATCAACCGGCGGATCACCGGCCGGAGAGCGCAGTTTGCTGCCACCAGAAAAAACACCGCTCACCCTTGCCGATATTGCCGAAGAGGTGGCCGCTTGCCACTCTTGTGATCTCCATACCAAAAGGCTTTATCCCGTTGCCGGTCGTGGTCCCGAAAAAGTCAGGTTGCTGATCGTTGGCGATTGGCTAGCAAGTGACAATAACGGGCAGTTGCCACCCAATCAGCTTTTTGGGGTTGAACAGGATCTGATGCTTGCCAGGATGCTTGCCGCTATTCAACTGCCTCTAAATTCAGTATTTGTCACTAATGTTATCAAATGTGCTGTCCCCGCCACCTGCCAACCTCAGGCCATTCATGTGCAAAGTTGCGTGTCATTTCTCCGCCGGCAGATTGCGGTATTGAGGCCCGAAGCGATCTGTGCCATGGGAATGGTCGCAGCCAGGGCGGTTTTGGAAAAGTCTCTGCCCCTATCACGCCTTAGGGGGAGATTGCATGAATATGAAGGGGTCAAGGAATTGAAAATCCCGGTCATTGCCACTTATCATCCAACCTATCTTTTGCAAAACGCGGAGATGAAAGTGGCAACATGGGCCGATTTGCAATTGCTTGCCAAAGAGCTTTCGGTAAAATAGTATAGTGCGTCACAGTGTGCAGAGGCAGAAGTGTCGACTTCATACTGTGGCCGGACGCGAGTGGAGGAGAAGAGGGTGCTTGTGCGGGGGCGTTCTTTAGAAACTCATGGTCAACTGGTTGCTGACCATAATGATACTTTCGACGTTGGTATAGCTGCTTCGGTCGTTGAAAAGAGTCCCCGTATCCATGTAGCCAAAATGGAGTTCGTATGAGAAATTTTCGAGGAGCTTGTATATTATCCCAAGATTGGCTTCCCAGCTGGGCTCGTTTTCGTAGTTCAGTGAATCGGGTGCCCAAAGATTTCTGGTAATCCCGAAAGATCCCTGCAAGGATATCTTTTGGGTGGCGTCAAGGGTGGCGGACAGTGCAACGCCGTTTGCATTGGAGCTGTGCGGGATAATTTCAATCCAGGAAACCTTTTCTTCGTGTTCGCTGTTGAGGATATCTGCAGCGTTGCTAGTAATGAGCAACGGCTTGAAATTTCTTGAATAGCGAGAGGTTTCGGTTTCTTGTTGATCGGAGATGGCACCAAGGTTGTAAGAGGTAACCCGGTAAGCGCTGTGGGTGGATTGTCCCTCTGCAAATGCAGGAGAACACTGCAGTATCAAGAGGGAAATTGCCAATACGGAGAGAACGGACTTCTTCATGTTTCATCAACTAAATTGTGCGGGTGGGGAACCTTGCTCTGGCTGGTTATGCAAAGTTCAAAAAACTATACTCTTTAATAATTCTGCGATGTCGAAGAAAAGTCAAGGGGAAAATTGCGTTGGAGAATCAAGGGGCCGATTCCCGAGCAGGCAGGAGTGAGAAGAAAGCTTGCCGCACCGGTGGAATAAAACAAAAGTACTACCCTTTGATTGGCCGATTTCTGAGACAGCTGAAGCCCTGAGACATGGCTTGCTTGTGCAGAAAAATTAAGATATAGATAGCTTTTTAATCAAGAAGCCGGTGTCTCTGGCTGCGTTTTAAAATTGCTGGTGGAGTTGACCGCAAGCGATCTAAAAGTGGGAGATGTTATGTGTAAAAGTGGGATTGTCCTGGTTTTTCTTTGCTTTTTTGTGCTTGGTTCGACGGCGGTGTTCGGTAATGAGAGCAATGAGAAATATCGAGTAATATTTACAACCTTTGATGCGAGCTCGGCAGGCAGCTACGCCTATTTGAGAGACGGTATTCAGAGCATGCTGGTCAGTCGTCTTGCAACAAGGGATAAAGTGGTGATTCTGGATCGTAATCTGTCCGAAAAGGAACTGCTCTCTTTGAAGAACAAAAAATCTGTTCCTTCGGGAGGTACCGAGGCTGCGCTCGCCGAATATCTCGTTTCAGGGTCTTTGTATGCCTTAAAAGGCGGGCTTAATATTCAAGTGGCTCTTTATCCTTTTTCCGCCGATAAGGAAACCTTGCGCTTCGAGGTTGTAGCCAAGAACCCGGAGAATTTGATCAGCGATATTGACAAGCTGGTTGAGGAAATCGCACAATCGGCGTTTGGCTACAAAAACATCGGATCTGGTGGGGCTACAACATCCAAAGGACAGGAGGGGTCTTCAGGTTTTGTTACTGTTCACCCGGAGATGGCCTATAAAAAAAGTGTGCATGTTGGAACTGTGGCCGGCACACCTGGCGGCTCTATAAAGGTATCTGCTAAAGAGGGTAAAAAGAGTCTTACCATTCCTCGTGAGATCCGTCTGTTTGCGGTGGGTGACATGGATGGCGATAGCGCCGACGAGATAGTCGTATTGATGGGACGAAGCCTCGAGCTTTATAAGGTTGAAGGAAACAAAATTAACAAAATATCCACAACCAATTTGCCGCCGACAGTAGATTGTCATGCAATTAATGTAGCTGATCTTGATAACAATGGCCGGATGGAATTGTACATCAGTGCTACCCATGGACTGGATGTATCTTCTCTCATCGTTGATTGGGATAAAGGAAAGGGATTCCGAATTGTTAGTGACAATATCCCTTGGTACATCCGGCCGATTTCCATTCCGAAGAAAGGATGGCAATTAGCTGGGCAAAAAAGAGGAAATGATAGGATATCACTTGTGAAACCAGGCGTTTATGTCTTGGCGTTAGACGGCAATGGCATGCCGAAGGAAAGTGGGCGATTGCCATTGCCTGATGATGTCAATCTCTTTGATTTTGTGTACGCCGATCTCGATGGTGATAGCACACAAGAAATTGTAGCTATCGACAAGAAAGAAAAAATGAAGGTATTTAATCAAGCGAACGAATTGCTTTGGGTGAGCAAAAAAACCTTTGGAGGAAGTCAAATTTATATCGGCCCTAGCCGTGGTGAGGCCGTGAATAATAAGGATAGGAAGAACTTCACCGTAGAAGAGGATGCATTTCGAGAAATGAACTTTGTTCCCGGCAGATTGATTGTGGCGGATGTCGACACCGACGGCCGTCAGGAAATAATAATAAATGAAAACACCTTGTCATCACTAAGTATTTTTGAAAAAATACGAATTTATAATGATGGAGTGATTGTAGGATTATCCTGGGATGGCACTGCATTAAATGAATCCTGGCGCACCGGTACTTTTCGAGGATATATTGCAGGTTTCGGATTCTCCATTCTGGCACAAAACGATAATTCGGGACAAACCATTAAAGGTGGTGAAAAGAAAAGATCAGCCGGTTTGTATGTCGGCCATCTTCCCAAAAGCGGAACTCTTGCCGGTCTTTTGCCGGGAGTCGGAGAAACGCAGTTAACTGTCTATGACCTGGAATTTTCCTCAGGAAATACCAGATGATAAAATACATTGGCAGAGTATAAAAAATTATACCTTCAGGTAAAAAAATCTTGACAAAGGTTTGGGCTGCGTATAACGTTAGTCCATAGCTTCGTGTCTTTTCCGGTTTTCTTTCTGAAAGTGTGGAAGGTAGAGCTGGTGGTCAGCTTGTTCAGCCGGGTAAAGGGAAAGTGGCCCTTCGCAGGAAGGGTGTAAAACCTAATCAGGAGAGATAGAAAATGAAGAAAATAATTGCTTCAGCTGTAGGTCTCATGCTTGCTGGTGGAATCGCTGCCACCTCCGCTTCTGCAGCGCTCGAGAATCAGTTTGGTGGTTACTGGCGTACTCGTTTCACCTATATGGATAACTTCAGCGGTACCGATACCTCAAGCAAGGAATTTGTCGATACCCGTACGCATTTGTACTATACCGCCAAATTCAGCGATGATTTCAAATTCGTTAACAAGTTTGAGTTTAACACTGGCTGGGGTGATACCAGCAAGACCCAAACCGTGACCATTGATGGTACAAGCTACAATGTAACCTCCTCTGGACTTGGTGCTGGTGGCGATCTCGGCGCGGATGGTAAAGGCAACTTCAGAATTAAGAACTCCTATGCTGACTTCAATATTGGACCTATGTTCAATGCCAAGGTTGGTATCCAGAACTTCGTTGTTGCTCGTGGCTTCATTTGGGCTGATGACGAAGCAGGCGTGATGGTAACTGGCAAATTCGGGAATGTTACTGTACCTCTCGTTTGGATCAATGTCAGCAATGACGAAACTTATGGTTTCGATCAGGCTGTTGCTTCTGATTTTAATCAGAATGTATGGGCAGCCCTGGCAGCGGTTAAGATTAATGATGGTATGTCCGTAACTCCGTACTTTGTTTATCATTCGATCACTGACAATGCTGCAATTCTGGACAGCGACAACTGGTACCTCGGTGCGGATGTCGATCTGAAGTTCGGTTCAGTGGGTGTTTGGGGAACCGCTATTTACAACGGTGGCGATATAAACGGTCTGGACAACAAAGGGTACCTCGGTGCCGTTGGTGTTGACGCCGGTATTGTCCATGGACAATTCTTCTATGCCAGTGGCGATGATGATGCTACCGATGGCGATAACGCTCAATTCATTTCTGCTCCTGGTAATAGCGCCGGGTTAAAGTCTGGTAACGTTGGTAGCTCCTACTACTGGGCAGAGATCATGGGCTTCGGTGTATTTGATAACTATGTTTCCAATGGAGCCCCTGCTGATGATATCACCAATATCTGGGCTGGTAATGTTGGTGTGACCGTTAAACCGATCGATAAACTGAAAGTTGACGTTGATGTTTGGTATGCTTCTCTTGCTGAGGATAATGCAGCTGGCGATGCAGCGCTTGGTTTGGAATTCGATGGCAAAATTGGTTACAATCTCTATGACAACCTGACCGCAGAGGCTATCTTTGCGTACTTGGTCTCCGATGATGCAACTGGTGACGAGGACGTCATGGAAGGTGGTGTACGTTTGTCTCTGAAGTTCTAATTTGGGATTCTGTCCGAGTTAGTTCGTAGTTAATTTAAAAAGCCCGGTGGAGGAAACTCCACCGGGCTTTTTTTTTCATATGTATTCGTATTGCGATGGATTCGATGCACAGCAATTCCAAGCGTTGGTTGGTGCTGGTCATGGTAATGACGGGAGTTTTTCTCTCAACCATGGACAGCGGTATGATCAATGTTGCCCTGCCGACGATGATGCGCTCCTTGAATCTCAGTCTGGAATACGCTGAATTCATAGTGACCCTTTACCTCTTGACGATAACGGTAACCTTGGTTTTTTGGGGGCGATTTGCTGACCGAGTGGGACGTGGCAATATCTATTTGGCAGGGATGCTGTTCTTTAGTCTCGGTGCCCTGGCGTGTTACTTTTCCTCAAGTTATGAACTATTACTTGCGAGCAGATTTTTACAGGCCCTTGGTGCATCGATGATGATGTCTTCCGGGCCGGCTCTCATAAAGATGGTTTTTCCTGCCGATCATCTAGGCAGAAGCCTTGGTCTCGTCGGGATTGCCACCGCCTGTGGCCTTTTGTCGGGGCCGTTTGTTAGTGGATTGTTGCTCAGTACGTATTCCTGGAGGGCAATATTCCTTGTTACCCTTCCGGTCAGTTGCGCTGGGCTGCTTATTGGACGGTTTTACATTTTTACCATGTTGCCAAGGGCAACCAACCGTGAAGCTATCGATTTTGACTGGAAAGGGAGCCTGTGCTGGGCCGGTATGGTTGCCCTCGGATTAACAACTTTCCACCGCCTGGATCGATTTATTACCTTTGCAAATCTCCTGGTCATTTTGGCATTTTGCCTGCTTGTGGTTGTATTCATTCGGGTTGAGAAAAAGGCCAGCGCCCCTATATTGCCGATTCGTCTATTACGAAAAAGGTACTATTGGATAGCGGTGCTGACTGCGGCAATTTCTTTCGCCACCTTGTTTACAGTTTTGGTATTAGTTCCTTTCTATCTTGAATATGTGATTGAGTTGCCAGTTAGCCGAATCGGTGTGGTGATGATGGCAGTGCCGGCCGCCCTCATGCTTTTATCACCATTTTCCGGCTGGATGTACGATAAGATAGGGGCAAGGTTTCTGACAACTGCGGGGCTTTCGCTCTGCTGCCTGGCTTTGTTGGGATTGGCCTCGCTCTCGGCCGATAGTTCAATCACGGAGGTAACGACCAAGCTCGTACTTCTTGGGGCAGGGCAGTCGGTCTTCCTTTCGCCGAACAGTGCCTCTGTGCTGTCGCAAGTCAGCGAAGAGTACGCCGGGGTTACTGCGGGTATTCTGGCGACTGCTCGGAATTTTGGTATGGTAAGCGGTGCAACTCTTGCTGCCGCCCTTTTCTCCTGGTGGTTTACCTTCTATAGTGGTGGCGGGCAATTGGCCGCTTATACGATTGTTGACCGGAACGCCTTTATCCTGGCTTTAAAAACTACCTTCCTGATGTCTGCCTGTTGTGCGTTAATTGGCGGTGTGTTATCCGCTCGTCGCGGTTGATCGGGTCTTTGGCAGGGCAACTGTAGCGACTGTGCCGCCCTCCGGGCCATCTTGGATAGTGAAGAACCCTCCATGTTTGTGGACAATTTGTTCGACGAGGGCAAGACCTAAGCCGTTGCCGTAGGTCTTGGTTGTGAAGAAGGGATCCTTGACGTGGGGGAGTGTCTCGGGTGGTATGCCGGGGCCGGAATCGGCAACCAAGATGGTTACCAACGTATCGTTTTCTTTGGCTGAAATTTGAAGTGTGCCACCACTTGGCATCGCCTCAATGCAGTTCTTGACAAGGTGCAGAAAGACCTGGCGAATCTTGTTTTCATCAACAGGAATTGATGGTCCGGTACCCTCCAGAGCGAGGGTATATTCGATTTTGTTTTGTTTCATGACCATGTAGTAGATCATGAGACTCTTGCGGATTATAGAGAAAATTGGTTTCTGTTCAAGGACAAGTTCCTTCCCTTCGACAAAGCTGAAAAGATCCTCCAGAATGGCTTCAATCTTGTTCGATTCCTGAGTGATAATATTCAGAAAATTAATAAGATATTGATCAGTCACCTTTTTTGCCAATAATCGGGACGTGCCGCCGATTGAGGTCAAGGGGTTTCTGATGGCATGGAGGAGTTGTGCTGACATATGACCGACAGCCGCTGTCCGCTCTGCTTCAATTAATAGATCTTTGCTCTTTTCAAGTTCTTGTGTGACAATCTCCAAGGCCTCAATCTTCTCGGTCATTGCCTCATAGAGCCGGCTGTGCTCGATAGCAAGACTGGCTTGACTCGCAAAAATTTTCAGGCCGCTGATATCTTCGTCGGTTATTGGCGCACCGGTGACAAAATTGTCAACGATCATTGCCCCCAGGGCCTTGCCCGGGGCGTACAAAGGAACTACTACAAAGGAATTCTCTCCGAGAGTTTTAATCAGTTCCTCCGGTACCAGGCAGTTGTCGGCTTGGCCATTTTGGACATGAATTGTCTCGTTGGTGCGGCTGGCATAAATTAGAACATGGTCATGAGCGTCCGGTGAAACCCGTAATGTTTTGATAATCTGATTGACAGCGATGTCCTCGTTGATTGTCTTGTCTTGAATATCTTCGAGGATATCATCTAATTGCAGGCCCTTTTCTTTGATGGAACTCCAAACCCGGCCGGCCTCTTCGCGTGAAGGAGGACCGATCGCCAATTGCCCTTCAAGAAAACCGTTTCTAGTATTAAACAGTGTGAGGAAGGCGCGGTTGAACTGCAGGCCGTCTTCAGAGGTTATACCCACCAGGATCGCTTGCAGGATGCCGCGCAGCTCCACGGTGTTCAGGTAGGCCGTGTTCATTTTCAGGTTGAGATGATGGAGAAAGCGCATCCGGGTGTTGGTTTTCTGCAGTTCTTGTTGAAAGATAAGGCTGTTTATTGCTAAGCGCCTTTTTTGCAGTGTGCTTTGAACGGTGTGGAGAAACTGCTTAATATTGACAGGCTTAATGAGATAGTCGTCGGCCCCATGGCGCAGGCACTCCAAAGCAATCTGTATGTCGGTCGTCCCAGTGACCATAATTATTCCAAGGTCTGGATATTTTGGGGCGATATCTTTGAGGATCTCATTGCCGTTTTGGTCGGGTAGCTCAATGTCGAGGAGGGCCAGGGCGATCTTTTTCGTCGCGAGAAGCTGGTAAAACTCACTGGCGTTACTGGCACGGACTACGGGGAAACCCTTGCTGCCGAGATAGTGGGAGAGCAGAAGAACTATCTCCGGCGAGTCATCGACGACAGCAACACATTCCTCAGGTGCAAGCAAATCGGGATTTGCAAGCGGTGATCGCGGGTCTTGCGGTTGGAGGATTTCGACCATGGGCGTTCCAGAAAATCGCTGAGTATCCTTTGGATTATGAGAAAGTATCTAGGCTTGTTGTAGCAAAAAACCTCCTCTTCTGCAAAAATAAAGCTGAGTTGAGCAATTTGTTTGCTCAAACGAAACCGATACCCTTGCGGTATAATAATCCGGATTTGCCCGTCAGCTTTGCCCATTTACTTGGATAGATTCAGAATCGTATTACCCTGTTGGGGATTCTATTGTATAGTGCGCACCGGAAATAAAAATTGACCAAGGCTGACGATGATCGATATTGAGGACATTTTTAAGGAAGGAGGGACGTTGGCCGCGGGCCTTATGAACTTCGAGCCCCGGGAAGGGCAAAAAGCCATGGCCAAAGCAGTTGCCTCGGTTTTATGTCCACCGATGGCTGGGGCGGACAACTCCGATCCTTCCTCGAAGATACTCATAGTCGAAGCGGAGACCGGAATAGGCAAGACCCTGGCGTATCTCATTCCAGCTGTCTTGTCAGGAAAGAGAGTCGTGGTGTCGACTGCTACCCTCAACCTGCAAGATCAAATTATTGAAAAAGATATTCCGCTTGTTGCTCGTATCCTGGGGCAGGATGTAGTCGCCCTTTGCCTTAAGGGCCGACAAAACTACCTTTGTTTGTACCGGTGGTATCAATACCGGAGCAATCCCCAGCTCTCGCTGTATGCTGAGCCTTGGGTGGAAAAGATCGATACCTGGCTGCAGGATACCGGCACCGGGGACAGGGCCGAATTGGATTGGCTTGGCGAAAAATCGGGATTTTGGCCAAAAGTATCCTGCCACAGCAGTCAGTGTCTTGGTGGAGATTGTCCGGAGTCGACAGGTTGTTTTATTAACTTGCTGCGGAAACAGGCGGGCTCTTGCCAGTTGATAGTTGTCAATCATCACCTTTTATTCTCTGACCTGGCTCTGCGAAAGGCCGGTTTTGGAGAGGTTTTACCCCGTTATGAAGTGGTGATTTTTGATGAGGCACACCACCTGGAAAATATTGCCTCGATGTTTTTTGGTAAGAGTTTTAGCCAGTATCAGCTGGTGGACTTACTTAATGATATCGAAATCCAAGCGAAAACAGATCTTCTTCCGGCAATTGCCGATCGTTTGTTGTCGGCGCAGAGTGGCCTGAAAGTGCGAGCAGATGCTTTTGCCCAAATTTTCCCGGTCCATTTGGGAAGGTTTCCTCTTGAACCCTTGATTGAGGAAATATCCAAAGAGCGCTGGCATGAGGAGGTCGAACTGTTGTCCACTGGGATGACAGGGCTCATCGACTGTCTCAAGGCCATCGAAGGGTATGGCGAGGGCTGGTTGCATCTGGCGGGCAGGGCGAACGACCTGAATTGCATATTGCGGGAGATTGCCCTATTTGACGGCATCAAGAGTCAGGACTTTGTATATTGGTATGAAAAAAGAGAGCGCTCTGTAACCCTTTCAGCCACCCCAATCAAGGTTGCTGATGAACTGAGAGAGCAGCTTTATGCCGCGGTTACATCCTGTGTCTTGACCTCGGCAACACTCTCGTCCGGTGGCTCGTTCGGCTATATCAAAGAGCGGCTTGGCTTAAATGATTCTGCCGAGTTTCTGCAGTTCCGTTCGCCTTTTGATTATGAAAATAGGACTTTGCTGTATATACCGGAAACTGGCTTTCCAGAACCGACGGGTGAAGGATTTCTGAAAAGTGTTTGTGCCCGAATTTTTGAACTGCTACAGCTCAGTAGGGGGCGAGCGCTCATTCTTTGTACCAGCTACAAAGGGATGGATGCTCTGGCAGCGTTTCTTGAAGAGCGCCTTGATTACCCCATTCTTCTTCAGGGGACTGCATCGCGAAATTCGTTATTGCGAAGCTTTCGGGAGGAGACGCATTCGGTATTGCTCGCCACGGCAAGTTTTTGGGAAGGTGTTGATGTCGTTGGCGAATCACTGAGTTGTGTTATTATCGATAAGCTGCCATTTGAGGTTCCCAGCGATCCGGTCATCCAAGCTCGGATTGCCCAGATTAAAGAAGGAGGCGGCAACCCTTTTTTCGATTTTCAGGTGCCGAGGGCGATACTGGCTCTGCGCCAAGGGGTAGGGAGGCTTATGCGCTCATCGGCCGATAGAGGGGTTATCGCTATCATGGATGTTCGTCTAGTTACCAAAGGCTATGGACGGACGTTTTTGAAAAGCCTGCCTCCTTCGCCGGTGACAAGAGACCTGAGTGATGTAGAGGCATTTTTTCAAACGACTGAAACTGGTTAATGCGTCAGTATATAATTGAATTGATCGATTAATTGGCTCAAACGAAACTTATGCCCTTGCGGCAGATATAAGAAGAGTAAGGTATGGATCAGATGGATGTGGTTCTTGCTGCTGTCAGGTCGGAGGCAACAAAGATTAATGAATATATGCGAGCGGATCTCGCCGATTTGCAATCGACTACCGATGGCCTGTTGTTTGAGGTTCTCGATTATGGCTTATTTACCGGCGGCAAACGCATCAGGCCACTTCTGGCAGTACTTGCCGCGAGACTCTGCGGTAGTTGCGGTGAAGAGGCATATCGCCTAGGCTGTGCCTTCGAGTATCTGCACGCCGCCACCCTGTTTCACGATGATATTATCGATAATTCGGTAACGCGTAGGGGAAAGAAGTCGGTATGCAAACAGTTTGGAACCGTTCCGGCCATTCTCGCAGGAGATTTCCTTCTGGCGCTCGCTATGTCGACGGTTGGTAAATACGCGGGGGATAAGGGCCTGGCGATTTTTTGTGGCGCTACGACCGGCATGGTCGATGGTGAATTCATGCAGCTCCGCAATGCATCAAAGCATAATCTCTCCGAATTGGAGTACTATGATGCAATTATGATGAAGACCGGGCTTCTTATAGCCGCCGCCTGCGAGATAGGGGCAATCTATGGAGGTGGAACCCCTGGACAGGTCAAGGCCTTGCGTGACTACGGTGTCAACCTTGGCTGCGCCTTTCAGATCATCGATGATTTGCTTGACTACCTTGGCGACCCGGCAAGAACCGGCAAGACGGTAGGCAACGATCTGGTGGAGGGCAAGATTACCCTGCCGCTTATTTTAGCAATGAACAGCGCTGCTGCGGGCGACCGAGAAAGGCTGTTGGCAATTCTCGCGAACAAAGAGGAACGCTCAGAGTGTGTCCAGGAAGTTTCTGATATTATAGCGAGATCAGGTGGATTTACAGCAGCGAGGGAAAAAGCGAAGGCCGCTGTTGAAAATGCCATAGCCAGCTTGCAAGAATTCCAATCGCCCAAAACCCTTTTTGAACGAAATGTCCTTGAAGGTGTTGCTCGGTATGTCCTGACAAGAGACAAATAAAAGGGCTATAGCTTTCGGCACATGAATAGTTTCAACCAGAAACGCCAGATCAAGAAGACTGCGAAGCGTGACAGCACTATGTTTTCCATGCTCCCGCGGATTGTATCCATCATAGCTTTGCTGTGTTTTCTTGTTTTTTCATTGTGCGCCGTAGGCTATGTGGTTTTCTTTCGTACGGTTTTGGCCCAGGAGATTCCGACAGATAATAACAGTACCCTGGCCTTCGAAGAACCCGAATCATCGCTGAACAGAGATGGCGTCAAAACAAAGGTTGCCGTTGGGAATGTTGTCGAAGTTGACGAAGGACAGCCCTCTATCCCAAAGCTGGAACTACCGAAGGTGGCGATCATTATCGATGACCTTGGATATGATGAGGCGATAGGGCTCCAATTATTGAAATTCCCCATCGAGTTGACTTACTCATTCCTCCCCTTTGCTCCATATACCAGAAAGCTCGAAAGGCTTGCGCATCGGGCTGGGAAAACGGTATTTCTCCATTTGCCTCTTGAGCCAAAGGATAGTGCATTCAACCCAGGCCCAGGTGCTTTATTTCTTGAAGATTCTGTGGAAACCCAAAAGGACAAGCTCGTAAAATGCTTACAAGAAGTCCCGCATGCGGTTGGTATTAATAACCATATGGGATCAGCTTTTACTGAGAACACATTGGCTATGGCCAATATCATGGAAATGATAAAAGGTCGGTCTTTGCTGTTTGTAGACAGTATCACTACTCCTAAGAGCGAAGGTTTGCGGACTGCTCGGGCGGTGGAGATTAAAAGCGCTGGAAGAGGTGTTTTCCTTGATAATGACCTGGAAGAGACAAAGATTTGCGTTCAGCTTGACAGCTTGGTTAGAATGTCGGAGAGAAATGGATGGGCTATCGGTATAGCCCATCCCCGCCGTGCTACTGTTAATGCTCTTTTGACGTGTGGCGACAAATATCGCAGGAAGGTCAAATATGTAAGCGTTAGGGAGGTTTTGTAAGGATGCCTATGGCAAGTTACAACATTTGGAAAGCGAAATCATGCTGAAATGCTAACACATTTGAAAGAAGGGATGGTTGAATGGTGTTAGGTATTGAAGTAGGCTCACTCTCAAAATTCCCTGTAATCCACAGATCCAAAGGAGCATAACAAACATTTGCGAAAGTGGGACGGACACGTCACAATTTGGCAAGGATCTTGATAAGGCACCATCTCATAGACATCTTTTAAAAGTGAGTTCTTTGATCGGTGATAAAATGAAAAGAATTACTATAGAAACTCGAGTCAGGCAAAATAAGGATATTTTAGCCAGCAATATTGATGAAGAAAAGGTAATGATGAGCATAGAAAAGGGCCTGTATTATGGTCTTAATTCTGTTGGGAGTCATATATATGATCTTATAGGAAAAACTATTCAGGTGTCATCTCTGATTGATGCAGTCCGTACGAAATATGATGTCGAAAGAGGAGATTGCGAAAGAGATGTGTTGGATTTTCTAGAAGATCTTTATAAAAAAGGGTTGTTACTGATTGAAGAGTAGATACTAGAGATACTAAATTTTAAAGAATATTTAGTTTTGGGAAATTTGATTTGTAGTAGTTACGACTTGATCTGACAGTTACCAGTTTTTTGCAGGTGTCTGTCAGATCAAATTCAGTTCAAGTTTTTATCCTGCCATACTGTCTTTCCATCCACAAGGGTTTCCATCGGAGTTCGCC